>JALTID010000206.1 GCA_027004335.1 bacterium | reverse complement strand
TCTTCAAAAGAATAAACCTTGTTGAATATATTACTTAACTCAGTCTCAGAGGTAACTGGCAGTCTTCCTGTATAAAAATCCACCTTTCCATCATTATCAGGATCAGCGTAAAAATAATCTACTCCTATATCATAATACTCATAAATTGTTCCTGAGTATCTGGGATCCTCATTTTCACTCCTGTATGGAAAAGCAGGAAGGAGATCCCATTTCCCTTCAAGATACTGGAAGCCGGGAGGAGAAACTATGTCGTTGCGTGGAGCTGAAGTAGAAAAACCAACAAGAAGCAGATACTTGGGAAAATCAATCCACTTACTTTTTAAAAAAAGGAGGAAGTCCCTTATGGCAAACGGACTTTTATTACCATAACTAAACCATCTGTACACCTCGTCAACCGGGATTTTAAGAACACTCAAACCTTCTTTCTCTCTTCTTTCGATCCAGCTGGAAAGAGCGGGAGATGAAACAAAACGGGGAGCTGTTATAACGAGAAGATCAGACTCAGGCAAAAAGTCAGGATATATATCATTTACGAGTGAAGAGGAGGGGACATTTACTGAATCAAGGGATTGGTAAAAATATCTGCCGGGTGAAAGGCAGACTCTAAGGGAACCATTTATAATTTTACCAGAGGTAATACCAATAGGATTATACCTGTTCTCAACATTTAATAAAAAATACCCCTCATGAACAGGAGAAATAGAAACACATGATGATACTGATAAATTAAACGACAATTTACCCTCTGACGGTGTGAAAAACGATGGATAGAAAATTTCAATCCTGTCAACCCAGAAACCTCCTTTACCTGTATCAGTTCCTGTAAAGGTAAGGGTATTGTTATGTGTCAGGTCTCCACAGGTGAGCTCAAAAGGATAACTTCTATACCTCATATCAGTTACAGTCTTGGTATAAAAAATATGGTTATTGATTTCAACTTTGAGTTTAAAACTGCCGGGTAGATTGGGAGAAAAGCCATATATATACCCTGTCACTGGAAGAGAAAAATTGTTGCAGTAGAGATTATTAATGTTAAATCTCACATTAAAATTTCTGTAGTAATTCCAGCCACCACCAAAAACATAATCCCAGTACCAATGAATTCCTGAAGTTCCTTCAAGAGGATATGGAACATAGTATGAATTTTGCTCAAATGACAATTTCTTATAAAAGAAGGAGCAACCTGGAGCAATTAAATTTTTATTTATTACCTGAACACTTCTTGAGTTACCATTTTTAACCAATCCTTTCAAATCAGTAGTAAATTTCCCCTTCTCCACATCTACATAAAAATACTTTACCAACCCCCCCATCAAAGGCAATATGTGACCATTAAAAGATATTGTATGATCCTCCCCAAAAGGGAATAGATAAACCCCAGTTGCAGTCACATTCACAACATATTCTTCCCCTCTAACAGTTAAGGGCAGTAAAAAGAGTAGAAAAACAAAAGTAAAATATTTCATTTTTTTCTAAGAAAAAATCTAAGAGGAATATAAAAAAGCCCTAACACAAAAATAAATGAAATCGCACCAGCTGCTGGAAAGTTTGAACAACCCTGAGAGGAATTGGAAGAAGAGGATGAACCCTTAACAAGGTTACTATTAGCAGCGGAAGTAACAGAGGAAAAATCATGTAATTTCACACTCAGGGGTCCAACAAAATTGCTTTTCCCATCACTATATACAATCTCAAGCTTATAATACACCTCAGAAATACCTGAAGATAACCTTTCCACTACCGAATAATCTGAGTGAATTCCATGTGCATTTATCATAACAGCATTCCTCTTTTCATAATTCCCACTGTAACTGGTGGATTCATAAATATTAAAACCACCAATATCTTTCTCATATCCTGTACGCCATGAAAGCACTACAGAATTTAATGCAGGCTCTACTTTTGCCCTGAAGTATTCAATCAGCCTGGCAGTGGTACCAGGAGTATCATCAGCAACAGTAAAATCACTGGTACTATCAGTGTCAGTCCCATTGGGAACCCGGGAATAGGTAGATCCGAGAGATTGAGTTATGGGATCCATATATCGGGAAGAGTCATCCTGCGCAAACATGTAAGGGATATCATCCTTATTTGATGCATCAGAACACTGATTCTGTGTATCAGTGTCATCTGAAGCATAAATTTTAAAATTGGGATATGTCTCATTGGTATTAGAACCACACTTAGTAGGATGATCATCAGGGGTACCAAAACCAGTATCCCATGCCACATAATCAGTAACAAGCCAGAGAACCGTACCAAAGAAATTGTAAACATCGGTTCCTTGCCCATATCTCTGTGCCAGAATAACATCATCAGCGTTCCTGCTCCAGATGTCATCACCTTCTCTGTTCATATAG
>JALTID010000205.1 GCA_027004335.1 bacterium | reverse complement strand
GAAATGGGGGGATTTGCTCTCAGGAGAGGGAGTATTTGATATTGCTTCATTACCTGAGAAGGTAATTGTAGTTGGTGGTGGTGTTATCGGAGTAGAAACAGCATATTGGCTGAGAAGTTTTGGAGTAGATGTGGAGATAGTGGAGATGATGCCAGTTCTGGTCCCTGGTGCTGATGAGGAGCTAAGCAAGATCTTGTTGAGGGAACTTAAAAAGATAGGGGTGAAGGTACACCTATCTTCTCCTGTAGAGGGAGTCGAAAAGGTTTCCGGAGGTTATGTGGTTAAAACGTCTAATAGTGAAATAGAGGGAGAGAAAGTTGTCGTGGCACTTGGAAGGAGACCTGCTACTGGCTGGGATGGTCAATTTATTGATAAGGATGAACATGGCTGGGTAAAGGTGGACGAGTTCTGGAGAACTTCTATGCCCGGTCATTTTGCTGTAGGTGATATCACTGGAAGAGGGATGCTGGCTCATACTGCATATTTTGGGGCGGAGCAGGTGATCAGGATGATAGTGGGTGAAACCCCTGAACCTTTTGATCCTCTTCTTGTTCCAAAAGTGGTTTTTACAGAGCCTGAAATTGCATGGGTGGGTTTAGATGAGGTACAGCTAAAGGGTAAGAATATTAACTATGAAGTAGCCAGATTTCAGATGAGATGGACGGGAAGGGCTCTTGCTGAGGATGCCCTTGCAGGAATGGTTAAGGTGTACTATTCAAGTGATTCTAAGGAAATTCTTGGTGTTCATATTGCAGGAGGGAATGCAGGGGAGATGATTCATGCAGGGGTGGTAGCATTAAAAAATAAATTAAAGATCACTGATATGGAGAAGCTTATCTTTACCCATCCTACCTTTTCTGAAGCAATTGGAGAAGCATTTCAGGTCCCTGAGGGGTGGAACATCCATGGGGAGTGAAGGATTTACAATCTCACTATATTCCATTATAATTTAAAATCCTGTTTTAGAGATAAACAAATTGGCAATTTTTTTGCATGAAATGAGAAAAAGGAGGAGTTGAATGGATAGATTTTTGAAGGGAGGTAAAGCTATTTTTATTTTTCTGCTTGCATTTTTTCTTTTTTCATGTAGTAAGCAGAAACTCACCATCGAGGTGGTTCATCCTTTTCAGGTAATTGCGGTATCACCATCGGGACAGGATAATGTACCACTGGATACCGCGATTAAAATCACCTTTTCCGATGGAGTAGTTCAGTCTACCATTAATTCCCAGGCCATCGTAGTTACTGATAAAGCGGGTAACCAGATAAATGGGACCTACTCCTACCAGGCAACATCCTACACTGTGACATTTATGCCAGAGAAACCTCTTAAATACAGTACGACTTATATTGTAAAAGTTACTCAGGGGCTTAGGAGAGCTAAGGATGGTTCCAATCTTGCCAAGGAAGTTGATTTTTCTTTTTACACAGTTGATCCACCCCCTCTCCAGCTTATATACTCCACTCCAGAGCCTGGTAGCGATAATAATTCAAGAACACCAACTATAAAACTTTATTTTTCTGAAACTGTTAATCCTGACTCTCTTTCAGGTATTGTGGTAAAAAATGTTGATCCTGAAAGTCCATTTTATGGGAAAAATATTTCTTTTAATCTTTCCTATTCCCCATCATCTACAGTTGTTACACTTTCTCTTACACCTTTTTCAGGCCATGTGAAGGAGCAGGGTTATCTTGATTATTCAACTATGTATGAAATAGAAATTATAGGTGGTCCTAAAGGAGTAAAGAGTCAGCGAGCAACAGATGTTTCTGGTTGGCTGGAACCTGATGCAATTAATATTCCTTTTAAAATTGTTGATCCCCCTCCACTGTTCCTTGCTTTTTCATCTCCCTCTGATCAATCAGATAATATTGCTCTCTCTTCTGTAGTAAAATTATATTTCTCAGAGGCAATTTCCCCATCATCTTTTGCAGGAAATATAGGTTTGATTGATACAACAACTGGGACGCCTATTGCATTTAATTACCAGTATTCACCGGGTAGTACTGTGGTAACAATTTATCCCTCTTCACTTACATATTCCACGACATATTCTATATTAATTTCAGGTGGTCCCTCGGGGATAAAATCTACAAGAGCCACATGGGAACAGGGCTGGTTGATCCCTAATAATGTAACTATAACTTTCAAGACTCTTGATCCTCCCCCTCTTACCCTTGTTGCTGCACTTCCTTCAAAGGGTGCAGTTGATATAGACCCCTCTACAACCATTCAGCTTATTTTTAGCAATGAACTATCTCCAGATTCTGTAACATCAGACAATATTTATCTTACATATGACACTGATACTACTACAAAAATACCTGCTACTCTGACGTTGTCTGGTGGAACAAAAGTTACACTTAAACCTGTGGAGAAGTTATCATACAATACTTTATATCATGTCTGGATAAAAGGTGGAGTAAATGGGGTTAGAGCTTCTGATGCAACAATTGAGGGTGGATTTCTCTCCCAGGATGTAGATTATACTTTCACCACAGCTAAATATCCTCCACTTACTGTTGAAAAGATCATTCCCCATCCTGGTAAGGTAGGTTTTGATATAAACGGCAAGATATATATAACATTTTCTTCCCCTATATATGGGAAAACTCTCACTTCAGATAGCAGCTATTCCAGTGATGGTTATGAACCTAATTTCTTTATTGTGAAAGGGGATGTTACAGGCTATTCAAATCCTGAGACCTTAGCATCTCAGGCAGTTACTTCCACTATTAAATATCCGCTTTCAGCGACCTATCCGAGAACAGCGGTCCTTATTCCTTCACAGCAACTTGAGTATGATACAGTTTATACTGTAGTAATTTCCAGAAATGTTCTGGATATACATAATCAATCTCTAACAGAGACATTTACCTCTGGATTTAGAACAAGAACATCTTCACTGATTGAGTATGTACTACCTCCAAATGGAGAACTTGGAGTCCCCGTTTCACAAGTTATAGAGGTAAAATTTACCACAATGATGAAAAAGTCCTCAATTGACAATACTGATGCTTATTTGACCTATACAGATGATAATGGTTTTGTAAGAACAGTCCCTGTGAAAATAAAATATGATGATACTACAGATCTTCTGCCTGATTCTGGTGATACCTATGACGGACTTGGTGATGGAACTGCTAACACAATAGATAGAATATTTATCTACCCACAACCTCAAAGTACTCCATGTAGGAGAGGAGTCCTTCCCCTCAGGTATGGTCAGCTTTATAAGATACATCTCACGGCAAGAATTGAATCAAATAGTGGAGAACATCTCAATGAATATGTAAGCTCTTTTACTACAAGGAATGATCCCCTTATCAGTAGTGTAGGAATGCAAAATTATAAAGTTACCAGGAACCTTCTTGCCGGACAAAATAAAGATGTTCCCGTTACTTCTTATCTAATTGTGAAATTTGGTGAACCTATAAATGTTACAACTGTGACAACTGATTCTTTATACATAGAGGATAGTTACGGTTCTAAAGTAACTGGCTCCATTGAAGAATTAAATAGTAAGTCTTTTAAGCTTGTTCCCTTATCCTATCTTGATTTTGACAAAGACTATATTGCAGTTGTTATTGGTGGAGAGAGTGGAATTAGAACATATCAGAATAATCCTCTTGCAAGGACTTATAGATATAAATTCCATACCAGTAAAAAAACAACTTATATTGTGGAATATGCTAAGGAACAGACCACGAATTTCATAATAGTTTTTTCAAGGGCAATGGATATAACCACGATAAATGATGATACTTTAAAAATATATGATGATACAGCAGGGAAATGGAAGGTAGGTTTAATTGCTTATGATGATAGAACAAGAAGCGCGACGTTTATACCAGTTCCAGAATTTACCAATGGAGATCAACATACCTACTATATCTATTCAGACATTCGTGATGAAGTAGGCAATCCAGTTATATATTCAAGTGGGACTTTTACGCCTACTGGAAACGCTAACAATGGTGTTGGAACAGTTAGTGTGGTGAGTGAATATGGTTCAACAAGTAATTCAGGTAATGGCCAAACAATACATGGGGATGAATGGTTTGATCTAACTTATGACCAGGATATGCTTGTTGCGTCACTTCAGGATAATATACTTTATCTTAAAGATTCCAGCAGTAATCATTTACCAATCAGAATTGATTATGATCCTGTAAACCCCGCTGATGATCAGGGAATTGTAAGGGTTACACCACTTGAGAACATGGTCCATGGCCAAGACTACACCCTTATTTCTACTTCTGATGCGGCAGATGCCAGCAGGAATGGGGGCATAGATGTATCTTTTACCTTTACAGTGGAATCTAATCCACCTAATGTTCAGAATGTTACTACCCCTCTGACTCAAACTGGAGGAACAACGGTAACCTCGCCAGTGGTTGTGGATTTTGATGAAAATATTTATCCAGCTTCAGTAACAAATCAGGTAGATTTTTGTGTATCTTCTGTGCAAGGGCTTGATACGGCCCCAGGTTTATTAAATTCAATAAACTGTCTGAGTGGGAAGGTAAAGGTGATAGATAGTTACTCAGTTCATCAGATAATTTTTGTTCCAGATTCTCCATATATAGGAGGAACAACCTATTATGTTTATCTATCCAAGTATGTAAAGGATATGGCATTGAACAATTATGATCCAGGTAATTCTAGTGGGGTAAAGGAGATATATAATTTTACTACGGAGTCAGATGCTCCGGTGGTGGTATCAACATCCCCCGCCAATGGCTCAACGGGAGTAACAACCTCAACCACAGTAGTTGTTAATTTCAGTGAACCTATAGCAGTAAATACGATTTATCCTGATACTTCTGGTGGAAGTGGAAGTTTTCAGGTCACTTACAGCGCCTGTGGAAAAACATTCAGTGTGGAGGGATGTATCGTACCAATGGGTGGCGAGTGGACCACAAATTCCTTCTCCTTTATCCCTGCTGAACCCTTTGCAGGTGGAGTGACCTATAGTGTGACACTTGATGGCTCTGTTATAACTGATCTTGGTGGGACACCCATGGGAGCAGATTACACCTTTAGTTTTTCCGCTACAGATTCAGTCCCCGAGGTTCTTTGCAGTACTCCATCTGATGGTGAAACGATAAACTATTCTTCATCTGTAACTGTTTATACTAATATTGGTGTTGATCCCACATCTGTGGATAATACTACTTTCTATCTATACGATGCAGATTCTGGAGGGAATATTAGTTGTGGCTCTTACGCTTTTGATAACGGCAATAAGAAGATAACCTGTGACGGTTTGTCTTTACAGAGTGGTAATAGTTACTATCTGGTATTTACTCAGGGTGTAAAAGATACCAGTGGTCACAGCTTGATGAAAGATTATGTGATTGAGTTTTCGGAACAGTGAGGTTTGAGATGAAGGATGTAAGAAAGTTTTTTGTAGTTATTATAATTTTTCTCTTTTCTTCATCACTGATGGCGGATGCAAAAATCCAGGTTGTTACAAGAAAAGGGGGGAGAACGAGTCTGGAGGGCAGAGCATATGCGTATCTGGGTAAAAAATATCCTGTTCTTTTGAAAATTGGATCTGCCGGTACCTTCAGAGTTAAAATTGTACCTCTTCTAATTTCCCCTACGCCTCAAAAAGTGGGAATTGAAATATTCAGAAACAAAAAATTGTTCAAGAAGAAGGTTTTTACTGCTCTTCCAACCCGGCGCAGGTGGGGTAATTTTTATCTTGGAAGAACTATGATCTGGAAGCTTACTATCTCCATGCCTGGGGATTATATTATTTATGGATGGGTTCCTCCAAGAGGCAGTATCGCCCTTATTCGTGTTTCTTCCGAGAAAGAAAAGAAAGGGATAGAGCCTTTCATCTTTGGAGGTTATCTCATAGGGAATATCTATAATTCTCTAGTTTTTGGAGTGGGTGGTCAGTTTAATGTAAAGGGACTTTTCAAGAGTAATCCCGGAATAATTTTAGCTGGAAGTATAGATTATACAAGATTGGGTGGTAAAACTGATTTCTCTCAGAGTGATCCACAGATAGGTGAGTTCGAAGCTCACTGGGAAAATTCTATGAACATCATTTCTCTGGGACCAGGGTTGAATTATGGGTTAACTGACAAATTTTATCTTGGTTTCAGACCCTATCTTTCTTTCTGTTTTTACCATACCAGCTATTATTTAAAACAGAACTCATACTACATTAAGAGACCTGAAGATTATAATGGTTTTGCCCTTGGGTTTAACGGGGTGATGGAGGCCGGTTTTCAGACAGAATACGGGACATTTGCCCTTGCCGGTATGTATGTGATGGTGCCTCTTAAGAGTACTATTTCAGGAGTGAAGAATCCAGATCAGTTAGGAGGTGTTGTCTTTAAGTACAGCTACGAATTTTGAACTATTAATACTAACATATTGAACCTCTCTACCCTGGTTTTAGGGGGAAGAGAGGATTTTTATTTTGAAAAATTTTCTCATTATCTTAAAATATCATATTAAAAACTCTCAGGGGTCAAAATGATCAAGAATTTTGCATTGGTTGGTGTAGCAGGTTACATTGCGCCACGGCATTTAAAGGCGATAAAGGAAACCGGCAACAGGCTCGTGGCAGCACTTGATAAATGTGATTCGGTTGGAGTACTTGATCAGTATTTTGATGATGTACATTTTTTTACAGAGTTTGAAAGATTCGATAGACATGCAGAGAAACTTAGAAGAAGCGGGGAGGATAAAAGGATCCATTATGTTAGCATCTGTTCCCCCAATTACCTTCACGATGCGCATATAAGATTTGCCTTAAGAATCGGAGCTGATGCTATTTGTGAGAAACCTCTCGTTCTTAATCCATGGAACCTTGATGCTCTCGCAGAAATAGAAAAAGAAACGGGTAAAAAAGTTTACAACATCCTTCAACTGAGAGTACATCCTGCCCTTCTTGAATTAAGAAAGAGAATTGAAAATGAGCCACCTGATAAGATCCATGATATTGAGTTGATTTACATAACTTCAAGAGGCAAGTGGTATTTTATCTCATGGAAGGGAGATATTTCCAAATCTGGTGGGATTGCCACAAATATTGGGATTCATTTTTTTGATATGCTGATGTGGATTTTTGGAAAAGTGAAATACAGCGAAGTTCACTATTCAGATCCCATGAAGATGGGGGGCTATCTGGAACTTGAGAAAGCCAGGGT
>JALTID010000204.1 GCA_027004335.1 bacterium | reverse complement strand
GTGGATTGATATCAACTTTTTCTGGGGTTGGTTTTCTCTTATGGGTGCAACCCGAGGAAAAAATGATGGAGAAAATTACAATAAAATATAAGATATAAAATTTTTTCAACACACGCCTCCCTTTTCTCAACATTTTCAATATTAATATAAATCGCTTCTTAAGTCAATAATTCTTGACATTAAATCTGTTATTAATATACTTACAATGAATGATTATTCATTCATTTTTTAAAATATAAAGAGGAGGTCAAAATGCCAGATTACAGAGTTGATGAGAGAGACATCAAATTTGTTCTCTACGAACAGCTTGAGATGGACAAAAAACTAAAAGAAATCCCTGATTACCAGGAATTTGACAGAGACATGTATGACATGGTGTTGAATGAAGCGATCAAATTCGCAGTTAACGAAATAGCCCCGGTCAACAGATGTGGCGATTTAGAGGGGTGTAAATTTGAAGATGGAAAAGCATTTGTCCCAAGCTGTTATCATGATGTTTACAAAAAACACGCAGAAGGTGGCTGGATCGGGCTTGTTAGTGACCCAGAGTATGGCGGACAGGGAATGCCTGAAATGCTTGGTGTGGCAGTTTCAGAGATCTTTTCCGGTGCTTCCCTCGCATTTGTAATGTACCCGGGACTAACAACTGAAGCAGCAAGACTTCTTCTCCATTATGGTAGTGACGAAATGAAAAAACTCTATGTTCCCAGGTTGCTCTCTGGAGAATGGCAGGGAACAATGTGTTTAACAGAATCAGATGCAGGAAGTGATGTAGGAAATTCAAAGGCAAAGGCTATTAAAAAAGATGGAAAATATTTTATTGAAGGACAAAAAATTTTCATTTCCTCTGGTGATCATGATATGACGGAGAATCACATTCACCTTGTACTTGCAAGAGTGGAAGGAGCACCTCCTGGAACGAAGGGTTTAAGCTTGTTTTTGATCCCTAAATATAAAGTAAATCCAGATGGCTCTCTGGGTGAATTCAACGATGTAAACCTTGTTGGTATAGAACATAAAATGGGTATCAATGGCTCAGTAACAGCAACTCTAAGTTTTGGTGAAAATGGTAAATGTGAAGGTTACCTTATTGGGGAAGAAAACAAAGGGATACAGTATATGTTCCTCATGATGAATGGAGCAAGAATTGGCACAGGCATGCTTGCCATGGCAAATGCTGCCGCTACATATCTTGATGCGTATGATTATGCTCATGAAAGAAAACAGGGTTCTCACTGGACACAATTTAAGGATCCCACTGCACCAAGGGTCCCAATTATAGAGCATCCCGATGTTAGAAGAATGATAATGATGATGAAATCAACTGTAGAAGGGCTTAGAAGCTTGCTCTATCATGTCGGATTTTTTGCAGACATGTCTGAGAGACATCCTGATGAAAAGGTAAGAGAGTATTATCAGGATATGCTTGATCTCCTCACCCCCATTGCTAAAGCATACAGTAGTGATCAAGCATTCAGAGTAGCAGAACTTGCAATTCAGACTTACGGTGGCTATGGTTACACTAAAGATTATATGGTAGAGCAATATCTGAGGGACATCAAAATTACTTCAATTTATGAAGGAACCAATAATATTCAAGCAATGGATCTTCTTTTCAGAAAAATGACCATCCACGGTGGTAGACTTTTCATGAGGTTCATAACTGAACTCAATCAGTTTATTGAAAAATACCAGAATGAGGAGAAGTTAAAAGACTTCATTTCAAAGCTTGCAGCAGCAAGAGATTCCCTTGTTAAAATTGCTATGCAGTATCAACAGGATGCTGGAAGCGGAAACTTTTTGCACCTGCTCCTCACTGCTACGCCATATCAGGAACTTTTCGGCCATGTGGTAGTTGGCTACTTCATGGCTGATGAAGGTAGAATCGCTATTGAAAAGCTTGAGCAGATCTACAGGGAGAAGGGAGCAGATACTGAAGATAAGCAAAAAGAACTGATAAAGGAAAATGAGGAAGCAAAATTTTACTATAACAAGATTCAAACAGTTAAATTTTTTCTGAATAATGCTCTTCCAAAAGTTAAAGCTCTTGAGATGGAAATCGCTGATGACGACAAATCACCCATGAATGCAATCTTATAAGGTAGATGGGGGACCGTGATGGTTCCCCTTTTTTTTTTTTTTTTTACTGCTAAAATAATGTTGTATGTTAAAAAAATTGGAAATCTACATTCTCAATCAGCTTATAATAATTTTTTTACTCCTTTTTCTGATCTTTTACCTGGCATTCACAGTCATTCAGATTGGCGGGCTTCTAAGAAGCTCTTTCTTCGTGGGAATCTCTTATAAAGATTTAATAGAATTCTCTGTGCTAATTCTCCCACAATATTTTTTCTACTTTTCCCTTCCTCTTTCTCTTCTGACAATTTTCGTAGTCTCAGAC
>JALTID010000203.1 GCA_027004335.1 bacterium | reverse complement strand
CCCTCACACCACCCGATTCACATACTCTCCGTTAAAAAACTTTTCAATAATCGTTCCAATCTCCCCCACAAGGGTTTTTCTTGCCTCAATGGATGTCCAGGCAATATGGGGAGTGATAAGGATCCTATCTCTATTTCTGACCCTCAGCAGAGGATTTTCAGGAGAAATTGGCTCTGAGGAGAGAACATCAGTGCCAAAACAACAGATCAATCCTTCATCTACCGCCATTGCAACATCTTTTTCCACCACTATTCCACCCCTACCAAGATTCAAAAGAATAGCGTCTTTTCTCATAAGAGTAAGTTCATTATAACCTATCAGCCCTTCAGTTCTTTCATTTAAAGGTGCATGAATGGAAATAATGGAAGCATTTTGAAGGAGATATTCAAGGGAAACCCTTCTATAATTTTCCTTTCTCTCCACCCCTGAGGTGGAAAAATAGATCACTTCTCTCACAAAATTTTCTGCTACCTCAGCCACTCTCCTGCCAATAGCACCAAGACCAACGATCCCCCATATCTTACCCTTTAATTCATAAAATGGCCTTCCAATATGGGTAAAAATTTTACTTTCTGCATACTCTCCGCTTTTAACATAATCATCGTAGCATCTCAATTGATGGAGAAGATAAAAAAGCATGGCAAAAGTGTGCTGCGCAACACTCTCTGTGGAATAATTTCTCACATTGGAAACAACAATTCCATATCTTCTGGCAGATCCAAGATCAATATTATTATACCCTGTAGCAGCAACCACTATCAGTTTTAAGTTTTTCGCTGCAGAGAGTTCTTTATCTCCTAAAACCACTTTATTTGTGATAACAATATCAGCATCTCTGATTCTTTCCACCACCTTCTCAGAAGTTGTAACAGGATAGACAGTAAACTCCCCCTTTGATGAGATGGAAGTAAGATCAACATCCTCACCTAAAGTCTCTATATCAAGAAAAACGATCTTTGCCATATCTTGAATCCCACCTAAATTAAAATATAATGTAGTAGATGCCCTCGTAGCTCAGGAGGATAGAGCACGGGATTCCTAATCCCGGTGTCGCAGGTTCGAATCCTGCCGGGGGCGCTTTTTCTATCTCCAATAAAGAAGGATTTTGTTCTCTACCACCTTTACCCTGTAATGTGGAGGTCTTCTCCCTGTGTTAAAATCGTAAACCAGCCACACTTCAGGAGGATGGAGTCCCAACCTTATTCTCCTTAATCTACCTTTTCCATGTACAACCCATTTACTCAGCTTCTTCTGGGGTATTCTTATTCTTACAACTATTCTGGGATAATTTTTTCTATCCCTGTTAAGGGCTACCGTCCTGATTTTTCTTCTTGTGATGGAACCATCCAGAATTATTTCACTTCTGTCACTCAAGACTTTTATATCAATGATTTTTTTAGCAAGTCTGCCAGAAGTAACAGGAGGTAAAGGTGAGTGCCTTGCTTTCGTCACAGCCGCTTCTTTTTCTCCTCTTTCAGATATTCCGCGGGAAGGAGTAGATGGAGATGTAGAGGTAACAGTATGAGCAGTCTCATTTCCCGTTATTACTTCCTCCGGCAACACCCCCCCTGGAATTTTCTTCCCGCCGCCACTTATTACCTTTCCCTTAGCAGCAATTTCAACCTTCTCACTCTTTTGAGGAGAAAGGAAAACAAAATATCCAGCAACTCCGGCCACCGCTAAAATTACCACAACTACTATTATATTTTTCAGCATCTTCCCGGAGGAAATTTCTATCTTAGTGGTAGGTTCCACTACATCTGTTACTACTTTTTCTACATCTTTCTTTGAAGGGGTTTTACTTTCCGAGCCCCCAGGTACCTTCTCAATTACCTCCTCAGGAGGCGCAAGAAATTCTTCCTGGGGTTCAGCTATCTCCTCTCCAGAAGCATCTTTTTTAAGACCACTTTCCTTACTTACATCCTCAGGTTCAACTACTTGAGATTCAGGTAAAGAAGGCTCCTTCAAAACTTCTCTTACTTTCTCTTCAACCACTTCCGGTTCTTCTATTATCTCTTCCGGTTCTTCAAGAACCTCTTCTGCACTCAGAATTTCTTCCTCTTTCTCTTTTAATTTTTTTTGTATCTGCTCAAGAAATTTTAAGCTCTCAGGTGTAAGCTGGATAAACTTAATTCCAACTCCAGTTGTTTTTCCCCCCTCTACTTTTTCCCATATCACTTCAGCAATTCCTCTTATAAGAGACTGGTTATTTTTAAGTTTCAGTTCAACCTTTATCTTCTGCCCCCCCTTTAATTGAACAGGAGTTTTTATAAACATCCCCCCTTTAGAAATATGCTGGGAATAAGCTTCAACAAACTCATCCAGGGTTTCAAAATAAACCTTCAAAAAAGGGAGAGTAGAAGATTTCTTCTCCCCTGGCATCATACCTCCTTAAAATTTCCATCTACTGGGGATAAAAAATTGCTGGTACTTGTAAAGAGCATATTCATCGCTCATTCCTGCTATAAAATCACATATTCTTCTTTTTAAATTTTCCTCTTTTATTCCAAAACTACCCGCATCTATCTCAAATATTTTAGCATTATTTTCATAAAATTCATAAAGTTCTCTCAGAATTTTTTTAGCTTTTAAAAACTCTGCATCCATAATTTCAGTTTCATAAACATTTTTAAAAAGAAAATTCCTCAATTTTTCAAGTACTTCCAGCATAGATTGGGATAGAGCTATCTCCTCATAGTCTCTTTTAATAGTTTCTTCAATCACATCTGTAACCATGGAATCTATTCTCTGTGAATAGCGGGAACCAATAACATCCACACAATCTGACGGAAGCATTTCCTCCGTTAAAACCCCTGCCCTCATAGCATCATCAATGTCATGATTAACATAGGCAACTATATCAGAAATTCTGACTATCTGGCCCTCAAGGGTCTCGGGTTTTTCCGCACCAGGCCCCACAATAGGACCTTTTCCCTTGGAATGTTTAACTATGCCATCCCTCACTTCCCATGTAAGATTTAGCCCCTCTCCATTTTTTTCAAGGACCTCAACCACCCTGAGACTCTGGAAATAGTGTTTAAAGCCGCCGGGACACAGTTCGTTCAACACGCTCTCTCCTGCATGTCCAAATGGAGTATGACCTAAATCATGCCCCAGGGCTATGGCTTCTGTTAGATCCTCATTTAATCGAAGAGCCCTGGCTATAGTTCTTGCTATTTGAGAAACTTCCAGAGTGTGGGTTAATCTCGTGCGGTAATGGTCCCCGATGGGATGTAGAAGAACCTGGGTTTTATGTTTCAATCTTCTAAAAGCCTTACTGTGAATAATCCTGTCTCTATCAATCTGAAACGCCATTCTGTAGGGATGGGGAGCTTCAGGCTTTTCTCTTCCCTTTGTGTTCCTGCTCCTCACAGCACGAGGATGAAGATTTTTATCCTCTATTTCTTCCAGAGTTTCCCTTATGCTTTTCATTTCTACTATTTTTGTCCCTGTTCTTTGTGTTTGTCTTATTTTTCCTCTTCTTTTTTTTCTTTTTCCTCTTTGATGGTGGTTTAATATCAACTACATTTAACTCGATCTGCCGGGTAAAAAGGTCCACATTTACAACTTTAACTTTTACATTATCACCAATTTGAAATATTCTTCCATGTCTCACCCCAACAACAGAATAAGTTTTAGGAGAAAATCTGTAAAAATCATCTGTGAGGGAATAGAGGGGAACAAAACCCTCCACAAAGTAATCCTTCAACTCCACCCAGAAACCCACACCGGAAACACCGCTTACAATCCCCTCATATTCATCTCCAACTTTATTCATCATAAACTCCACTTTCTTATAATCTATAATTTCTCTTTCTGCTTTTTCTGCTATCTTTTCCCTCTCTGTGGAATGCTTTGCAATTTCCGGAAGCCTTTTCTTCCACTTTTTTATTCTAACAGCTCCACTCTTACCAGAAATAATATCCTTTAAAATTCTGTGAACTACCAGATCCGGGTACCTCCTGATCGGGCTGGTAAAATGGGTATAAAATTTAAATGCCAGAGCGAAATGTCCATAATTCTCCGGGGAATACTCGGCGTGCATCATTGATCTGAGGATCACCGTATTTATCAGATTCTCCTGGGGGGTACCCTCCACTCTAAATAGTATTTTCTGGAGATGCTTGGGTTTGACCCTATCAGGTATTGTAAGACCCCAGATTCTTAAAAACTCCCTTAGAGTTTCAAGTTTCTGAGGATCAGGTGGAGCATGGCATCTGTAGAGCATTGGATAATTAGAATCAGCAACAAACCTTGCTACACTTTTATTAGCCAGAAGCATAAATTCCTCAATTATGGAGTGCGCAATGTTTCTGTCCATTTTTTGAATTTTCTCAATTCTACCTTCTCTATCAAAAATAAACTCAGGTTCAGGGAGATCAAAATCAAGACTTCCAAGCACCATCCTCCTCTGCCGGAGAACCTCAGCAATTTCTTTCATTCTGTAAAAAAGCGGAAGAAAATCTCTATACTCTTCCATCAAATTCTTATCTTCATCCACAAGAATCATGGCCAGCTTTTCATAGGTCATCCTGAGATGTGACCTTATTATGCCCTCGTAGATTTTATAATTCTTCACCACCCCTCTTGGGTCCAGAATCATCTCAACAACCATAACAGGACGATCCTCATCGGGGTTCAGGCTGCAAATCCCGGTAGAAAGTCTAAGGGGAAACATGGGGTAAACCCTGTCAGGGAAATAGACGGAGGTAGCTCTATTAAAAGCTTCCTTATCAAGCAATGACCCCTCTTTTACATAGTAGGAAACATCGGCTATCGCAACAAAGAGCCTGTAATTTCCATCACCTAACTCTTCCAGATATACTGCGTCATCAAAATCTTTGGCACTTTCCCCATCAATAGTTATAAACCACTTCTTCCTGAGATCCACCCTTTTTTTCTTCTGGTAGTATGGAATCTTCTCCCTCACATTTTCTGCTTCCTCTATCACCTCGGGAGGAAAAGATGGAGAGAGCTCATACTTCTCTTCAATAATCAGAGGATGAACGGCGGGATCATCGGGGGAACCAAGATCCCTTACTATTATTCCTTCTGGAGGTAACCCACCTTCTGGATATCTGGCGATCTCACAAACCACCATGTGATCCACGGGCATTTTTTCTCTCTTACGCGACCTGATGAGTACCTGAAAAGGTAATCTCCTGTCCTGAGGAATTACCCAGTAAAGCCTCCTTTCCAAAACAAGAAGTCCAACAATCTTTTTTAATCCTCTCTCAAGGATCCTGAATATCTTCCCTTCAGCTCTATCTTTTCTAATAGTGGTAACAGCGACTATAACCCGATCTCCGGGCAGGGCATCAGAAATATATGGTCTGGGGATAAAAATATCCTTCTCACCCCATTCCTTCACATCTGGTTCAACAAACCCATAACCATCTGGATGCAAGATAAATTTTCCAGTTACAAATCCAATCCAGCTTGCTACGAAATATTTCTGATTTTCAGTACGAAAAAGTATCCCCTTCCGCTCCAGTTCTCCAAGAGTCTTCCTTATATCCTCTTTTCCTTCTCCAGAAGTCCCAAGTTCTTTTCCGATCTCCCTGAAAGATAGAGGCCTACCTCTTTTTTTGAGGAGTTCCAGTATTCTCTTTTCCTTCATTTTTCTCTGCTGCAATTAAGATCCTTTCCACGCCACTGGATTTTAGAAAATCAAGCACTCTCATAACCATTCCATGAGTTGCATCTTTATCCGCATCAACAATGACGGTTTTATTTTTTCTTTTTTTTATAACCTCCCTTAATTGTAAAAAAGTGACCGGCCCATTAAAATCGTAAATATCCCCCTTTTTATCTACGAAAATTTTCAATGGCTTCTCTGTTACTACCTGCTTTACATTTTTCATCTTTGGAAGGTTAATGTTGACACCAGCAGGCGTCTGGGGAAAAGTGGTGGAAACAGCGAAAAAAAGAACCAGAAGAAAAACTACATCCACAAGTGATGTAAGCTCTATTCGTGGTGCAGAAGTCCCCGAATTTTCCTCACGAAAATTCATTCCTGAATCCTCTGGATTAACTCCACTGAATATTCTTCAAGCTCTCTTAAGTATCTGTTAACCCTGCTATTTAAATAACTCCACATGAGAAGGGCAAGAATAGCCACAGTCAAACCTGCAAAGGTGGTAAGCAGTGCTTCAGAGATACCAGCAGCTAACTTTTCAGGGTTACCAATATTTTGGTGGCTTATAGCAGAAAAAACCTTTATCATCCCCGAAACAGTACCCAATAATCCAAGGAGCGGGGAGATACTCACCGTTAGCGAGATAAAACCGATTCCCCTCCGGAGGATATCCTTCTCCTTTTTTCCAGCAGTTTCCACAACCTCTTTGAGTACATCAATAGGTTTCAAACGATTCTCAATAATGATCCCTGAAACCCTTTCCAGAGAAGTTCTGGCTGGTTTGAATATTTCTAACAATTCACTCCATTTTTCTCCTTCAACAAGGGGAGAAACTCTATCAGTAAGATCCCCCGGCATGATATTCTTTCTTCTGAGAAACCATAACCTCTCTAAAAATACAGCTGTGGCACCAACGGCAAAGAGATAGATAAAGGGCATAACCCATCCTCCTTCTTTACCGTAGGGGATGTAATTCAAAATTTCAGAAACCATGGAGTTATTATATCAGAAAAATGTGAAATTGGGTAAAAAAAGGAAGACTCAACCCCAACATACTGTTAAGATGATGAGCGGATAAAAAAAGCTTTTCATTACCACAGGTTTGATGAGAGGTGACTAAACGGATAGATGGTTTTCTTGTCTCAACTCTGCTATAATTACTCTCAAAAATTGTAAAGGATTTTTCTATGCCACTGAAAGAAGAATGGGAAAAAACGGGTAACTGGTTATTCAGGCACAGGAGCTATCTACCACTTTTTATTTTAATTTTTCTAATACCAGCCTTTGATGAATATATTGGATTTGATCATAATCTTGATTTCTACTGGGAGATCGGAGCATTTATTCTATCCCTAACAGGAGAATTTCTAAGGATTTTGACTGTGGGATATATACCAAAGGGGACTTCAGGAAGGGTAACTAAAAAACAGGTGGCGGAGAAATTAAATACTACCGGGATCTACTCAACAGTGAGACATCCTCTCTATCTCGCCAATTTTGTCATCTGGATCGGTGTTTTTGTTTTTTTCAGGGTCTGGTGGTTTGCTGTGATCGGGATCCTCCTTTACTGGATTTACTACGAGAGAATAATGTTTGCTGAAGAAGAATTTTTAAGAAAAAAATTTGGAGAAGCTTTTATAAAATGGGCAGAAAAAACTCCTGCTTTTATTCCATCACTGAAAAAT
>JALTID010000202.1 GCA_027004335.1 bacterium | reverse complement strand
TTGTAAATGCCTATCAAACAGACGATGCAGATGTGATAATCTTCATAATCAATTCTGCCTTTGATACAACTACCATGGCAGTTGATGTGCTTAGGGAAAAAGGGATAAAAGTTGGAGCAGTCATGCCCAATGTTCTAAGGCCTTTCCCACAAAAAGAGGTTTTTGAAGCTATTAAAAATGCAAAAGTTATAGTAGTTGCTGAGAAAAACGATATATATGGCTCATGGGGTTCTACCCTTTATCATGAAGTAAGATCACTACTTTATGATTCCAATGTGCATCCTGAAGTTATTTCCAGAATATATGGATTGGGGGGTAAGGAATTTTTCCTTGAGGATGCAATAACACTTTTTGAAGAGGGATTAAATATATTAGAATCAGGTGAAGTAGAAAAGAGGTATGAATACTATGGAGCAACACCTGGGGATCCCGATTATGTTCCTGAAAGAGTTATTCCTCCTATTTCTCCGGGGGAAAACAGGAAAGGTATCTACAAAATAGAGGAAAAAGATGGCAGAATAGTAGTGAAGGGTGCCAGCGCCACCAATGCTATTAAGTTACCCAGAAAGGTTGTTCCCGGTCACGGTGCCTGTCCCGGTTGTGGAATTTTCTCGGCGGTTGAGACTTTCTTAAGAGGAATGGAAGGAGATATTGTTGTGTTGTACCATACGGGTTGTGGAATGGTGGTTACCACAGGATATCCCTATAGTTCTCACAGGATAACTTATATCCATAATCTGTTCCAGAATGGTGCTGCAACCCTGACTGGTCTTGTTGAGATGTTTAAGGAGAGAAAGAGGAGGGGAGAGATTCCAGATAGCGAGGATATCACTTTTGTCATGGTTACTGGTGACGGTGGCATGGATATCGGTATAGGTCCAGCACTTGGTGCTGCAGCAAGAAACCATAATATTATAATTCTTGAATATGATAATGAATCCTATGCAAATACGGGGTACCAGCTTTCCTACAGCACACCTATGGGTCATAGAACTTCTACATCAAATGTGGGACCATATGAAAAAGGTAAAGCTTTTCATCATAAGGATACACCCCAGATCTTTGCTTCTGCAGGAATTCCTTATGTTTTTACTGGTGCAGAACCTTTTTATAAGGACCTGATTATCAAGGGCGCCAAGGCTCAGAAGATTGCAAAAGAAAAAGGGATGGTCTATGGGAAAGTCCTGATAGCATGTCCTCCAGGGTGGAGCATTCCTGATAATATGGGTAATATCGTTGTGGAAGCTGCAGTGAATAGTTGTTTCTTCCCCCTCTACGAGGTTGAAGATGGAGTTACCACTTTGAATTATGATCCTGAGAAGAAGGGTAAAAAGATCCCTGTTGGAGATTGGTTGAAGCTTATGGGGAAAACAAAGCACCTCCTCCGGCCCGAAAATAAGCGCATCCTTGACGAAGTTCAGAGGGAGGTTGATAGAAGGTGGGAGAGGTTAAAAGTGAGGGCAAAACACCCCCTTCTTTGATATTGACTTGTAAATGGGATATAATTTGTTATAATTTATTCTGGTAATTGATACCAGAGAGGCAAGGAATGGAAAATACTCAATTTATTCTTTATGAAGAAGAGTACAAAAAAATCAATGAGATAATCTTAAGACTGGCGAGGGAAGCCAATGCAAAATTTGTCTTCCTTGTAGATAAGAATGGGCAACTTATTGCCCACTGTGGAGATACTGAAGATATTGATACAACTTCTTTAGCTTCTCTAACAGCAGGAAATATTGCAGCTACCAGTGGGCTCGCAAAGTTATTAGGGGAAAAAGAATTTTCTGTTCTTTTCCATGAAGGAGAGAGGGATAATATCCATATCACCTTGATAGGGGAGAGAATAATTCTTGTGGTTGTTTTTGACCACAGGTCTTCTCTGGGTCTTGTGAGGTTGAGGGTTAAGAAGGCTTCTCAGGAGCTCAAAAAAATATTTGATGAATTAACTGAGAAGATACAGAAGGAGATGCAGGCAGAGGAGCTTGAGTCTCCATTTTCTGAAATTACGGATGAGGATATTGAGAATCTATTTTCGGAGTAACAAATAAAAAATGTCTTTTATCAACTATGCAGCGAGGGAGATAAATTGTAAAATAGTTTATTATGGTCCAGGTCTTGGTGGTAAGACCACAAATTTGCAGTACATTTACGATAAGACAAATCCAAAGTCTAAGGGTAAGATGATCTCTCTGGCCACGGAGACAGAAAGGACTCTCTTTTTTGACTTTTTACCTCTTAATCTTGGGGAAATAAAGGGATTTAAAGTGAGATTTCATCTTTATACAGTTCCGGGACAGGTTTTTTACGATGCCAGCAGGAAATTAATTTTAAAGGGTGTAGATGGCATAGTTTTTGTTGCAGATTCTCAAATTGAAAGAATGGATGCAAACATTGAAAGTTTTGAAAATATGATAGGAAATCTTGAAGAGCAGGGTTATACCATAAAAAGTGTTCCATATGTGATCCAGTACAATAAAAGGGATTTACCCAATGCTGCTCCTGTAGATGAAATGAAAAAAGAATTAAACAAGGATAATGTACCTGATTTTGAAGCTATAGCGATAAAAGGCACGGGAGTTTTTGATACCCTTAAAGCCGTAACAAAACTTGTATTGATTGATCTTAAGAGAAAGACAGGGGCATAGGTCTAAATTATCCGTTAAGAGGAGGAAATGATTGGAGAAAGTCGTTTGGAAGGGAGGTATGTCTTTCATAGGGATAAATGAACGGGGACTTAAAATTAAAATGGATGCTGCTCCTGCTCATGGGGGAGATGATCTTGGTCCAGCACCCATGGAAGTTTTTCTTCATAGCTTAGGGGGATGCACAGGAATGGATGTTATTTCAATTCTGAGGAAAATGAGGGAACCTGTAGAGGAATTTTTTATAGAGATAGAGGTTGAAAGAGCATCAGAACATCCCAGAGTATATACTAAAGTACATTTGAAGTATATTTTCAGAGGTGATTTAGACCAAAAGAAGGTGGAAAAAGCTATAAGGCTCTCCAGTTACAAATATTGTGCTATAACAGCAATGCTAAGAAAAACTGCAGATGTTACCTACGAGTATCAGATACTTCCCATATCAAGCAAGTAGGAAGGGAGGTTTATTTCACCTGATTCAATGGCAGCTTTTGTATCCATGAATCTCTCTTTTGTCCCGGCGTCAAGCCATAATCCATCCCAGATAACTGCCCTGATATTCTCTCCTTCTCCTAAAGCTTTTATGTAGAAATCCTTTATAATTGAAGATTCTCCCTCTGGAAGATATTTAAAAATCCTCCCGGTAAGTAGATGTATCCCAGCAAATGTGAAATTTTTTCCCTCCCCCCTCTCACCAATTGAGGTAACCCTACCATCTTTTACCCATACTGGTGTGTTTCCCTCCCGGTGGGGAACTACCACCATTGTAGCCAGCGGGAGGGGCTCATTTATCAGGACCTTGAGGGGAAAGTCTGTGATTATATCGGAATTTATAAGGAAAAAAGGTGTCCCCTTTAAATAATTAAATGCTTTTTTTACTCCCCCTCCTGTTCCCATGAGTGTTGATTCATAGGATATTTTGATTCTGACGGGGAGGTTCAGTTTCGCGAGATACTCACAGAGTTTCTCCTGTTGATACCAGGTATTTACAACAATGTAATTTATTCCCCAGTGAAGGAAGAGCTTTATGTTGAACAGAATAAGTGGTTGCCCTGCTATTGTAAGAAGGGGTTTGGGAACTTCCGATGTGAGTTCCTCCATCCTTTTACCTCTCCCCGCTGCGAGGATCATCCCCTTAAAAAAGGGTGAGCAACACTCCATTAGGTTTCTTCTAATGTTAATTTTATATTTTCAAGAATAATAAGGCTAAACTCTTTCCATTTTCTGTGTGTTTCAACAACTTCTTTAAATGGTCCAACAATAGTACCTTTTATATTGAGTTCGTACGGGTGGTCCGGAGTATATATCCCCCTCTCCTCCACATCGTGGACTTTTTCCTCTTCTTCCTTCCCTGCAATTGTTATAGTAGGTGGTAGTTCAGCTAAGAGTTTTTTCATCTTTTTCCCGTGCTTCGGAGTGAATGCCTCCATTTTAAATTCAAAAGAGGCGCTTAGTATCTTAAGTTCTGATTTAATTTCCAGACCAAATTTTTCTCCCCTTTTTTTAAAAAATTCTGTAAGCTTTTCAAGATTCTTCTCATCTACTACGATATGAACGAGGGTTTCTGCAAATCCCAGCCACTCTTTTAATTTCTCATTGAGAGTTTCCCTTTCTATGTTCTCTTCCTTGCTGAAGAATATCTCTGGATCATCAAGGCAGTTGGCACTTCCCTCCACAAATCCCTTTACAAGTAGATATGGTCCTTCCACCACTAATTCATGGTATTCCATTTCGTTACTCCTGAGATTTGATTTTTTTTAGATTTTACCAAAAGTATAAAGACTGTCAATAAGCCTTCTTATTTCTTAAGTGAAAAATGTAATTGGATGTTTTGTATAGCGGATTTTTTCCAATTATGCTAAACTTAACAGGTAATGGAGAATTTCTTCTTCTGGAAAGAAAGATATAGAGATTACCTGGTGGTTGAAAAAAATTACTCTCAGTTGACCGTGAAAGCATATACAAGAGATATTGAAGAGCTTATTAATTTTGCTGAGAATATTGGCAAAAATTCTCCTGCCCAAATTGATTTTAGAGATGTGAGGATATTTGTTAGAGAACTGTTTACAAAAAATGGTAAGAGGACAATAGCAAGGAAACTTGCTGCTCTCAGGAATTTCTTTGATTATCTTGTCAGAGAAGAGGTAGTGGCAAATAACCCTGCAAAATTGATAAGCAATCCTAAACAGGAGAAAAAAATCCCCTCTTTTCTCGGGATAGAAGAAGTTATCTCTCTTGTTGAGTCACCAGATATTACCACTTTTCTGGGTAAAAGAGACAGAGCTATTCTTGAGGTACTTTATGCCACAGGGATAAGGGTGAGCGAACTGGTCGGACTCAACCTTGATGATATTGACTGGGCATCAAAAATGATACTGGTAAGGGGGAAAAGAAGGAAGGAAAGAATTATCCCGGTGGGGAAGCCTGCTATTAAAGCGTTGAAGGAATATTTACCCGTCAGGGAAGAAATATTGATGGAGAACGGTGAAAAGCATTCTTCAGTTTTTGTAAATAACAGAGGGAAAAGATTAACTGCAAGAAGTGTAGAAAGAATTGTGGATAAGTACATAATTCAAACAAGCATTATGAGAAAGATTTCTCCGCATACTTTAAGGCACACATTCGCTACTCATCTGCTGAATGCAGGGGCAGATTTAAGAACAATACAGGAGCTTTTGGGACATGCAAGTCTTTCCACAACTCAGATTTATACCCATCTTGAGGTGGAGAAATTGATTGAAGTATACCGGAGAGCTCATCCCATGGCCAGGAGGAAATGATGGAGAAATTTTATGGAACAACTGTGATTGCTGTGAGGAAAGATGAAAAAACTGTTATTGCTGCAGATGGTCAGGTAACCATGGGAAACAGTGTGATAAAATCATCTGCAAAGAAGGTGAGAAGATTGTACGAGGAGAGAGTTCTTGCAGGTTTTGCAGGATCTACGGCTGATGCCTTTGCACTTTTTGAGAAATTTGAAGGGAAGTTAAAAGAATTTAATGGAAATCTTCTGAAAGCTGCAGTAGAACTGGCAAAAGAGTGGAGAACCAGCAAGATGCTGAGGTATCTTGAGGCACTTCTGATTGTGGCTGATAAGGAACATCTTCTTTTAATATCGGGGACAGGTGATGTTCTTGAACCTGATGAACCTGTTTTAGCTATTGGCTCAGGTGGTAATTATGCCCTTGCTGCAGCGAGGGCACTTCTTGCCCATACTGATCTATCTGCTAAGGAGATTGCTCTTGAATCAATAAAAATAGCATCTGATATATGTATTTACACGAATGACAGATTTGTGCTGGAAGAATTATGAGGAGGAATGAAATGATAAACAGGGAAGAGATTCTAACTCCCAGGCAGATTGTTGAGGCCCTTAATAAATATATAATTGGTCAGAACGACGCAAAAAAAGCTGTTGCTATTGCTTTGAGAAACAGGTGGAGGAGAAAACATGTTCCTGAAGAGTTAAAGGATGAAATTGTTCCTAAAAATATTTTAATGATAGGACCTACTGGTGTGGGAAAGACAGAAATTGCAAGAAGACTTGCCAGATTGGCTGATGCTCCTTTTATTAAGGTTGAGGCATCCAAATTTACCGAGGTGGGTTATGTCGGTAGAGATGTTGAATCTATTATAAGGGATCTTGTTGAAATAGCAGTTACTCAGGAAAGGGAGAAAGAGAAGAGGAAGGTTCTTCAAAAGGCAATGGAAGCGGCAGAGAATCGTTTACTTGATCTTCTCATCCCCCCGGTGAGTGAATATGCTGCTGAGGACAATATAAGCAGGTATAATGTCACCAGAGAAAAATTCACAAAGATGCTGCGTGAAGGAGACCTTGATGAAAGAGAAGTTGAGATAACAGTTACTACTTCGGCTGTTCCCATGGTGGAGATCTTTGCTGCTTCGGGAATGGATGATATTGGGTTACAGATGAAAGACCTTTTTGATTCTATGTTACCGAAAAAAAGAAAAAAAAGAAAGATGAAAGTTAAGGAAGCACTTGAATATCTTACTCAAGAAGAAGCTTCAAAAATGATTGATATGGATAAGGTTACTTCTGTGGCTCTTAGAAAAGTTGAAGAAATGGGGATAGTTTTTATTGATGAAATTGATAAGATATCTGGGAGGGAAGGTGGAAATGGTCCTGATGTTTCCAGGGAAGGGGTCCAGAGAGATCTTTTACCTCTCATAGAGGGGACTACTGTTACCACTAAACATGGAATTGTGAAAACGGACCATATTCTTTTTATCGCTGCAGGGGCATTTCATGTTAGTAAGCCTTCTGACCTTATCCCTGAACTTCAGGGAAGATTTCCAATAAGAGTTGAGTTAGCACCATTAACCAAGGAGGATTTTTACAGAATTCTCACGGAGCCAGAGAATGCCATTACAAAGCAATATATTGAGTTAATGAAAACAGAAGGTGTAGGACTTGAGTTCACAGATGACGCTCTGCGAGAGATCGCTGAGCTGGCTGAAGAGGTGAATTTAAAAAATGAAAATATCGGTGCCAGAAGACTCTATACTGTTGTTGAGAAACTTCTTGAGGAAATTTCCTTTAGTGCACCTGAAATAGCAGGTCAGAAGGTAAAGATTGATGGCAAATATGTGAAGGAAAAATTGAAGGATATTGTGGAAAGTGAGGATCTGAGTAAATATATTCTGTAAGATAGGGTGTTAACATATGAGAATATTAGTGGTAGATGA
>JALTID010000201.1:305-2441 GCA_027004335.1 bacterium | reverse complement strand
AAATTTCTAAATTTTTGTAAGGAGAGCCTTTATTACACAGGTTCTATTTTGAATTTTCTAAGTGTAGGGTCCACGGGGATTCGCACGCATTCTCAAGGTCCCATGGAGGTGGTATTATGAAAAAGAGGCCCTATAAGTTGGAGATTTTATGGGATAATGGAGTGCTTACAGAGACATCAATCACGGAGACAGAGAAGGAGCTAATAGAGCAATATGGAAGGCTTTTCATTCTGGCAAAATACGAGCTTGAGGGAGATCCAGAGACCAAGCCAGTGAGTTTCCAGGTATGGGATAAGGAAGATACCCCACTTTTCCCGATTGCATTGGAGGCGGTGCCGGTATGATCTATATCAGGAACTCACAGGGAGAGATTATTGATACAGCAAAAACTCTTAGAGAGGCTATAGAGAGAATGAAGAAACACCGGTATCGCTATGCAGAGGTTCAGATACTATGAGGCTGGATAATAAAGTAATCCTGGAGAAACTCCAGGCATACTTCTCCGATCCAGTAGGTTTCCCGGATCTCCCGGATTACATTGTGGCCCTTTGGAAAGTTACAAGAGATAAAGAATTCAAAACAGCTGAGGAACTCGTGGAAGAGGAAGAGATGCCACCACAGGGAGTTATATTCAACACTCACAACCTTGATGATCTCAGGGCACTTTATTTCCTTCTCCGCAATCCAGAGATCAGAGATCTCCAGCTCTATCAAATCACACCGCAGGGGATAATATTCCTCATGGAGTACCTGGAGGTGAAAGTGTGATTTTTTCTTTTTTAGAGCCGAAGTTTAGAAGAAGTTTAGAAAGATCTAAACTTGGGCCATGGATATTGGGAAGGGGTGTTTTCAAAAATGCCCCGTAAGAAAATCTCAGATTTTGATATTCTCAAGCTCATAGGAAATGGGTTAAATGCCTCAGAAATTGCATTTAAATATGGTTTATCAAAAGGGGCTATATCACAAAGGATTAAGAAACTCCAGGAGAGAGGCTTAATAGAGTTAGATGTTGAAAAAACAGCATTTCAGCAATCTCTCACGCTCAAGCATGTAAAATATTATAGGCTCACAGAGAGGGGCAAGGTGGAAGTTTCGAAAATGCTCAGAGGGGGTGAGGTTGGGGTTCAGTTGCCACGATTGCGAGGGGTCCATAATGTCCAATTCAAATTCAAGATAAAGAAGAAAGGAGATTTATGGTTCGATCATAGTGTGGTTCTCAAGAACTGGGTAAAGAAATACACCTGGTTTGGGGATATATATGTTGAGCAGAACGGGAAGGATGATAATCCCTCAACCTTAGTCATCAAATTCAGTTTAGAAGAAAATGATCCCTGGAAAGCAGCTTTCAAAGCCCTTGAAACTGCCCTCAGAATGAAGAAGATCTTTGAGGATATGGTAGGTTTTGAGCTGGGAGATCCTGTGATGATAGGTAAACCCAAGTGGGAAGTTTTAGATGATCCCGTAGCTAAAGAGATATCTCAGAAGCAGGTTATAGTAACGGAATATGGTGCAATAGACAACACTCCCGAGCCGGGCACTCTCCATTTTTATGATCCTGATGATGTGGAGACTTATCTAAGAATGCCTGGGGAAATCAGGGAGATAAAGCAAGAAGTAAAAGAGACAAAAGAAGAGATCCGCAAGGTCCCGGAGATAGTG
Organism: bacterium; assembly: GCA_027004335.1. Lineage (GTDB taxonomy): Bacteria > JALSQH01 > JALSQH01 > JALSQH01 > JALSQH01 > JALTID01. The sequence goes on along the minus strand of JALTID010000201.1, from coordinate 782 downwards.
GCAGAGCTGGTAAGAAGCATGGCAGTAGAAATAGGAAAGGAAATTGTCCAGGCAGTCCTACATCCTACAACGAAAGATTTTTCACAGGACCGCATCGCCCAGGACGAAAAAACCGTAGTGGAGGGTTACGCATGAGAATCTCCAAGCGACTTATTTTGAAGGTGGCAGAGGAATTAAGAGAAAGGCAGGGTAATATCACGCAAATAGCGGTTCATGACGCAATAGAAAAGAAGTTAGGGAGACAGCTCACACAGGGTGAGAAAGTAAGAATCACATTGATACTCAGAAATGAGTTATCACTTAAGAAAGTAGAGAGAGACAAGAAGAGTTATAGCAGAATTTTCTACTTTCTTTAAAATCTGGCTACCACTTAAATCATATTACTCATTTTTGAGTTATGAGGGCTATGCTCTCAAAAAATAAAATGGAGGTGGTATGAACGGCAAGAAGGAGAACTCATAAAAAGAGGAGTAGAAG
>JALTID010000201.1:0-295 GCA_027004335.1 bacterium | reverse complement strand
TTGTAATAGCCCTAATGCTCTCTATGGCTTGGGCAATCTCAGCGGCCGGAGCAGATGCGCAATCTCTCAATACGGGACAGGTTTATGTGAAAGTTTTAGATGAGCATGGCAATGCGGTGCAGAATGCAACGGTTCAGGCAATAACAAACACTTCGCAGATAGCGGCCTCGGCGCTTACAGATAAAAACGGCGTGGCTATTTTGACTCTCTCAACGAATTTCACCGGCATCATAAAGGTAACGGCGGATAATTATAAAACTGCACAGGTAAACATCACATTCCACAATAATAAGGC
>JALTID010000200.1 GCA_027004335.1 bacterium | reverse complement strand
ATATATCCCGGAGGACCTCTTGATTATTATGAGATCGATAACAACTTCTCAGTTTTCCTTTACAATGACATTATGAAATCACTTGTAACAAAAATTAAATTCCACAGGGACATAGTTTTAGCATTTCAGATGGGAAAATTTACAGGAGAAGCATTAAAAAAGGTGGGATTCAATTTCGATGATTATGGTTATATTGTACCTGTCCCGACAGGTATGAAGAGATTGAGAAAAAGATTGTTTAATCAGACTGAAGAGATGATAAAAGGTGTAAATAAAGTTCTACCCCTGCCTATGATTCTAAGAGCTGAGAGGAAAAAACAGATAAAATCCCAGGTAGGCCTTTCAAGGGAAGAAAGAATGGAGAATGTTAAAAATGCCTTTGCTGCCAAACATCCAGAACTCGTTTATGGTAAAAAGCTGCTTATTTTTGATGACATTTTAACAACAGGAGCAACTGCCCATTCACTTGCCATAGAATTAAAGAAGGTTGGAGCAGCAAAAGTAGATGTATTAACATGCTGTCGTGGTAAACTTGAAACCTAAAAGATCAGTACACCTGCAAGGATAAAGGCGTAAAGTATTCTTCCTGTTTCAAAGTCTGTAAGCTTACTTTCACCTATAATTTCTTCTAGACTCTTCTCCCCATTCACAAGCCGTAACACATAACTTTCCTCCCTTGTTAATTTTATCTCCTCCATCTCCTCTGGATCCACACCTGTATCAAACTTTGGGACTCTTCTATAAGGTTTTAATATCTTCCTCACCACATTCCAATCCTTCTCCCTTACCAATCCCCTCACCAAAAGATCATAGAGATTCAACCTGGCAATTTTTTTGAATTCCTCACATTTCTTATAAGAAAAAATATACTCTCCCCTGTGCCATTGAAGAGAATCAAAAATTATCTCTCTGACATTTCTTCTAACCGCCTTCCTTAAATTTTTTTCGGAAAAAACTTTTTCTTTTTCAAAGGCGAGGAAATCTAAGATCTTTTTCTCTTTAAGGTCTTCATATTCTTTTAAGTTTATAAATCCCCATTCAAACAGAAATTCAAGGGGTTGCAAATAGGTAATTGTGGTATAAGCATAAACTACATGACCCCCTTCTACACAAAGTTTTACCTCATCTTTTTCTCTCTTCAGAAGCAGATTCCCCGTTAAACTTCTTCTCGCAAGGGAATGTAAAATAACTGGAAGAGAATCTTTATCAAGATTACCTTTAATATCTCTCTTTAATTCACTCCCCATACTCCATCACCAGCTTCCCATGCTCAATATCTTTGCCGAAATAGCCATTATGTCTTCTATCACTCTCTCCAACAACTTCTCCTTCAGGTAGTATTGCTGACCTTTCTATATAATATCGAGTTACAAATGGATGTTTTCCTACTCCTAATTCTTTTATCGTTTGAGAAACAGAATGATTTCCCAGATCAAGCCTTCCACTACCAGGTCTTATGCATGTCATATAAATTCCCTTTACAGGAATTACAGTTTTTATTATCTTTCCATTCTTCTCTGTGTAAGTTACAAGGGGCCTGTTATCTTTTACAAGAATCCCTCTTTTATCCACTTTCAATCCAAGTACATATTTCCCCTCCTCTTCCATATCAACAGAAATATATTCAGGTGTATTCTTAAACCTCATATCAGCAACAAATTTAGGATAATTCCATACGGCTCTTCCAGCGTCCCTTGCAATAATTTCAGTCACAGGAAGATGCGTAACAAAGATCCCAAAACCGGGGTAATAGTTTTCAAGAAGTGCAGGGATAAATGGGGCTGCAGGTTTTTTCCATACTACGGGGATTCCCACAGGGATCTCACCATAGGGACCAATGGATGTATCAATGTAGTAAAATGCTCCAATGACTACCACTGTCCTCCCGGGCGAGAGTATTACAGGATGAAGATGTTTTGACGGCAGAGCTTCTTTTACTTTTTTTATATCTGCAGAAAAAAACCCCAGAAAAAGATCATCTCTATAATAAAAAATAGGAAGATCAAACTCCGCTCTCCCATGTTTCTCATGACTCCTTTTACCTTCCCATTTAAAAAAATTTTTCATTTTCTACCCCCTTTTAAAAAAATTATACCATCAATGAACACCTTTTCAAATAGAAGATTTTATGTTATAAGTTACTGATAATTTCTTAAAGAAAAAACTATATGGAGAAAATTTTTGCAGAGATAAGACCGTAAAACTTGGTCCAAACATCATCTATAAGTTTCAAGTGAAAAACGGAACAATTACTGGCTATTCTCGGGGTTTCCTCGAATCGGGACCTGTAGATATTTTCATCACAACAGATAAGGGCGAGTTCATCATTAGGAATAAATTCTATTTTAAGCCAGTATCTTATCTTCTATTTGAAATCATGGTGGCAATGGGAGAAAGTTATACTCAAGGATGAAGTATGGGATTGAAGGATGAATTCCAGCTTT
>JALTID010000199.1 GCA_027004335.1 bacterium | reverse complement strand
GTCTTACCGGTTCCAATCGCCCAGATCGGCTCATAGGCTATCACAATCCCTGTCATCTGTTCAGCTGTAAGGTTGCTCAGTCCACCTTTAACCTGCCGTTTAAGGACTTCCAGCATCTGGCCTTCTTCCCGCTCTTGTAATGTTTCTCCAATACAGTGGATTGGTTTAAGGCCTGCTTCCAGAACTTTGAGGAGTTTTTGATTGATAAAATTGTGATGGGAATTATTGAAGACGGCCAGTTAGATGAAACAAATCTAACTTTCAGCGATATTAAAAAGATTAAGGAGAGTTTCCTGCAGGTTCTATCCGGTGCTTTTCACCACAGGATAGATTACCCTGGTGTTGTTCTTAATCAGCCCATGAAGGTTGGTGAAAATGGTAAAAGTAGAGATAGTAAATCTTCAGAAGAGATTAAAAATTCCCAGAAAACAGGTAGCTAACCTCGTAAAGATGATAGCAAAAGAGGAGGAGGTAAATGAGGGCTCATTTGTTATTACTTTCGCTGGAACAGAGGAAATTATCCGAATAAACAAAGAGTATCTTGAGAGGGAAGGTAGCACCAATGTGATAGCTTTTTCCTATATTAAGGGATTCAACAGAGAAATATCCCCTGTGATAGCAGAGATTTTTATTAATACAGACAGGGCTTTTGAGGAAGCAGAAGAGGCTAAAATTGATCTCATGGAGAGATTCTGGAAGCTTCTTATTCACGGTATACTTCATGGGCTGGATTATGAGCATGAAAATGTTCCTGACAGCGAAGCAAAAAAGATGATGAGAAAGGAAGAACTCTATTTTAAAAAATGGAAGGAATGGCTGGATGGGAGAGGATAAGGTCCCATGGTTGATAAGAAAATCAAAAGCTTATAGTGATCCCCTTCTGCGAGATTTGATAGAAAAGTTTTATTCTCAAGGGGAGAAGTGGAGAATAAAACGAAAGAAATTTCAGGAGATAGTTACAAAAATAATTGGATTACACTGGAGGGAGGGAACTGTTGGAGAAATTGTAATAAGCCTGGGAGAAACGAAAATGCTTGATGAAGATATGAGCTTAGAAGAGATTGAAGCAGAGGTAAAGAGAAGCAAACATTCCAGATATCCCGTTCTTGAGAAAGAAAAGGGTGAAGTGATGGGGATTCTACATGTGAAGGATCTTATAACAAGAGCTGAGATTGTGAAAGAGAAAGGCTGGAAATCTATTCTACGAGACGCCCTGCATGTACCTTATACGATGGGTTTATTTGTTGCTCTGAAAAAAATGAGAGATGCAAGATCTCATCTCCTTATTGTGGTTGATCCCGCTACTGAAGGAATTGAAGGTATCATAACAATGGAGGATATTCTGGAAGAAATAGTAGGAGATATTACCGATGAATTTGACTACGAGAGGGAGAAAAAAGTCTATGTGTTAAAAAAGGGAAAAGGTGAAGTAATTGTGAGAGGAGATACACCTCTCCGCGTGCTGAAAGAGAGGTTTGGGATCATGATAGATGCCGAAATGGAAGAGGAGTTTGATTCCGTTGCTGGACTTGTAATTGCTAAAAATGGTTACATGGTACCTGACCAGGGAGAGAAATTCCGGTATGCAGGATGGGAATTTGAGGTTGAAAAAGTTAACGCAAGTAAGATAGAAGAGGTGAAACTAAGACCCATTAAGGGATCTCAAGATAGCTGAGAGCTGTGTTTGTTTCTCCCGAAAGAGCGGATGCCCTCATTATAATGAATTCTTTTGGACCGATTTGAATCATCCTGTCTGCGGATGTGAGTAATTCTCCATCTACACATCCTCTATAGTAGTATGGGTATTTTAGTTCCATTAAAGGATTAGCTCTCCATATCATAAGAGCATTAGAGGAAATGTTGTTGAAGAGAATGAAACTAATATTACTGTACTTAAATTTACCTATAAAATAGCTACTTAGGTGAGAAATAGTTTTGTCTATTTTCTCATCTGGGTAATCACCTCCCAGAAAAATTTCTATATTGTCCTTTGTCATATCCCAGTTTCTTGCAATTATATCATCAAAGCCATCACCATTGACATCTGCTAAGGTAAAAAGATCACCTAACTGGGCGGAATCAGAATTGCCCTTCACATCAAAGAATGGATATTCTTGTGGAAAATCCGTTCCCTGATAGAAACAGGTAATTTTTCCCCTGCCATTGTCATATATGTGACCCGATATACAGAGGGTTTTTGCATTATTTCCTCTGCCAGCGAAGTTCCCTACATCAGTAAACCTGTATCTGGGATATAGACCATCGAGGTATATAGAATCAATTATTTCAAAATTACCATTGAGAATGAAAATATTATCTTCTGTATGTGAAGGTGTAAGCACCATAAAGGTATTTTCTCCCTTGTAAAAGCTTCCTAAGTTAAGGATATCTATTCCCAGGTGCTCTTCTCCCGCTAAATTCAAAATTTCTCCCAGATCCTCCCACTGAATTCTATTCGGAGGGATGATTGTTGGGTCATTGCTATCCCATCTGTAAATTCCTAAAAGTCCTTTTACCGGCTCAGTGAGCAGAAGATAATCTCTATCTACACCTCTTGATATAGTAATTGCGTAACCACTACTACCATAAGATATGATTTTCATGGATTCGGGAATAATTTTCATATTGGTGTCTCTGATAAAAATTAGAACTTCTGCATCATAACCGCCTGGAGGATTTTTGATTATGTTAAATGCTACATCGGGGATACCATCTCCATTCCAGTCACCTGTTACAACTTTTGAATAGTAAGAAGATGCTGCAACTCCAGAGACTTCTGTGAGAAATGATGAATAAAATGTAGGTGTGAGTGTTACATCGGTTACATAGTGGTTTCCTGATATATTTTTAACTGAAAGAGTAATTTTTGGACAGGAAAATGGTGGAATGTTATTAACCAGGTAAAGCTGCTCTTTAAAAGTAGCAGAAGTTGAAAGATAGGAATAATCCTCGGTGGAAAGCGAGAAGAGGAGTTCTTCTTTTTTCATATTAAAATCAGAATAAAATGGTGAAATTGTTATGGCACAGGAGTAGTAATCACAACCACTTATAGAAACTGGCTCGGGGTAGGCAGGTTGCGGTATTTCTTCTGTTGATGTTCCTACATTTTTGAAATGGAGGTTCCATGCTCTTCCGGAAATTGTTGTTGCTTCTTTGGGGAATTCCATCCACCACGAAGGATTTTGGGGAATTCCAGTTACGAAGCAACCTGCATTTACATATAAGTTGAGGTTAGTCCCTGACACAGGAGAAGAAAAATGTATCGTTACTTCTTTATTTGAGAACTTAATTTCATCCGGCTGAAAAGGTGATGAAACTATATCAGTTATTGAACAGGCTGCCGAGAATGTAACAGCTTTGTTAAAAAAGAGAGTAACCTCAGTTACAGGAGCTTCAAAGGTTGTTCCTGCCTGAGGATAAGAACCAATGAGCAGAGGTGGCTGGGAGTCATGGTAGAATGTGTAAATAAACTGGGATGAATTAAACAGGTCATCAGTTAGTGAAAAATTTAAGATATTATATCCTGTTTTAACACTGTTTGTTACCTGCCATAATGTGCCATTTCCGGTTTGAAATTCGCTGCCATTTAAAAATAATAAACTGCCTGCTTCTCTTGTGCCTTTAGCAAGATAGCCTCCTCCAGTCGGAGATGTGTTTTCAATGGAAAATATGCTGGGTGGTGTGATATCTCTGGTTATACAGAAGCTTACCTGATCGCTTCTATTTCCAGCTACATCAACACTTACTGCAGAAAAGCATCTTTTTCCTTCATCTGGAAAAGTAATATCACATTTCCAGCTACTCTGAGAGGCTTTGTTGTCACAGAGTTGAAAACCTGTGCTTTCTTCATCTATTATCACCTCTGAGTCTGAATCTTTTTTACCATAAACTTCTACGAGGTCATTTCTTGTTCTCACCGGTGCAGTAACTTCCGGTGCTGAAGGGGGAATTGTGTCCAGTATCACAGTTACCGTAACAGGAGAACTTTCGTTCCCCGCTTTATCAAAAGCTGTTAATTGGAATGTATTTTTCCCTTCGGTTAGATTAAGCTCAATATTAAAATCGGTTGTATAGTCCACAGGCACATATACTTTTCCGTTTACTTTTATTCCTGAATCTGTTTGCTTAACACCACCCAGCATAAATGGATTCTGGTTGGTGTAGTAAAGAGTATGATAAATAATAGGTGGAGGAGGAGGAATTGTATCATGTTCAGTGGTAAATGATAGTGTGTATTCTTTTTTAAGTTTGTTCCCAAAAAGATCTTTCACATTCCTTGTTACTGTAATTCGGTAGTTAGTATCGTACTGAAGGGGGTAAAAGGGATAGAGATAAAGCCTGTTTTCTACCACTTTTAACGTTCCATACAGAGGAACATTTATTTTCAATGAGCTGAAAGTTGCTGAATCTGAATCAATTGCTTCACTAAAGGTAATTACTATTTGATCTAAATTTATTGTTACACCTGTAGCGCCATTTTCCGGGTAGGTCTCAATTACTCTTGGAGGGGTCTTATCTGAGTAGTTGACTTTTTTCCTGGAACATGAGCCATTAAATCCGGCAACAAGAAGCAAAAATATCATGATAGTAAATTTTTTCATTGGTAGAATCCTCTACTTGCTATATAATATAGAAGAAAGGAGTTTTTTGCAAATGGAAACAAAAGGGGTGTCTGCTCATCCTGAAGCGCATAAAAATATATGGCGTGCTGTTAATATTATTGAAAGAATTCTCCTTGGTCCTCTTACGATCCCGGTGGAGACTCTCCATGAGATTGTCTGGATGTGGGAAAAATCAACTCTTATTAGATACTATTCTTCCATGAGACCTCCTCAGTACAGAATTCCTATTCTTATTGTCCCTCCTCTTATGGTTAAACCCACAATTTTTGATCTCCGCCCAGGGCATTCAATGGTCGGTTTTCTTGTTAGCCAGGGTTTTAATGTTTTTATGGTGGATTTCGGTATTCCTCAAAAGCATGATAAATATATTAGTGTGGATCATTATGTTTCAGAATTTATACCCGAAGCTATTAGAAAAATAGTAGAGTTGACTGGAGCTGACGGTGTGAGTCTTATTGGGTGGAGTATGGGAGGAATTATGAGCATCCTCTATACTGCTCTTTTTAATAACCTCTATGTTAAAAATCTTGTTGTAATTGGTTCCCCAGTTGATTACAGCAAGATGTTCCCCTTTAATGTACTGGCAAAATTTATAAAACTACCTGTAGTAAAAAGAGCAATTGATCTCATGGGTAATATTCCGCCCTTCATTACTAAAAATGGGTTCAGAATTCTTACCCCTGCCAAAAATATTCAGAGATATTTTACCCTTGTCAAAAATTATTGGGATAGGGAGTGGGTTGCTGCTTATGAAACCATAAACGACTGGATTGAGGATTTTATTCCCTATCCGGGGGAGGCTTTTAAACAATTTGTTAGTGACTTTATTAAAGATGATAAATTGAGGAAGGGTCAGTTGAAGATAAAGGGAAGTTATGTTGATCTAAAGGAGATAAGAACTGATGTCTTGGCTTTTGTGGGGACAGAAGATATTATTGCTCCTCCTTCTTCAGTAGAAGCTGTAAAGGATTTTCTACAAAACAGTACTGTGGAGCTGAAGTATGTGCCACTTGGTCATATAGGACTCGTGGCAGGTTCTGAGGCTCCAGAACATGTATGGAAACCTCTCTCGGCCTGGTTGGGAGAAAGATCGGAGAAGATTGGTGCAAAAGCAGCTTGAATTTGATATTGTTCCCAGAGAAATTTATGTAGTAGTTGATGTGGAAACCACTGGTTTGAGTTTTAAAGAAGGTGCGAGGATAATTGAAGTTGGTGCAGTAAGGGTGGAAGATAGCAGGATCACAGATCAATATACAGCTCTTGTTAATCCTGGTAAGAGGATCCCAGAAAAAATTGTATCTATAACAGGCATAACTTCTGAAATGCTTCTTGATGCCCCCACTTTTGAAGAAATAGCAGAAGTACTCTATGCTTTTATCGGGGACAACTACATGGTGGCACATAATTTCCCTTTTGATTATAGTTTCCTGAAAGGGGAATTTGAACTTGTTGGTAAAGCTCTTCCTCCCCGTGGGATATGCACCCTAAGCCTCTCGCGGAAGCTCCTTAATCTTCAGAGGAATAACCTTGATTCACTTGCTCATTATTTTAATGTTAGGTTTGATGAGGGGCGGCATAGAGCCCTTGGAGATGCTCTTGCTACTGCGGAGATTTTTTTAAAAATGAAAAAGATGCTCCTTGGAGATAATCCCGGGATCGATTTTGTAACTTACTATAAAAAAGTAATGTAGAAATGGATAATTTAAAAATTGATTCTTTCCTTCTCAACCTCAGGAATATTTTGTCTCCAGAAAGGATAAAAACAAAATTACCCGATAGAATGCTTTATTCCTATGATGCTACAAATCTTGAATATCCTCCGGCTGCAGTGATTTTCCCTGAAAACAGAGAAGAGGTAGTGGGAATAATGAAGTTAGCTACTGAATATAGAGTACCTGTTACCCCAAGAGGAGCTGGAAGTGGGATGAGTGGGGGAGCCTTGCCAGTTAAGGGGGGAGTTGTAGTTTCTTTTGAAAAGATGAATTCAATTATTGAAATCAACACTGTTGATCATTTTGCGGTGGTCCAGCCTGGGGTAATAACTTCAAAAATTCATGAAGAGGTTGAAAAATTGGGCTTATTTTATCCTCCTGACCCTGCCAGCAGGAAGATTTCTTCCATTGGTGGGAATGTAGCAGAAAATGCTGGGGGTCTCATAGCTGTGAAATATGGTGTTACCAGAGACTATGTTATGGCTCTTGAAATTGTTCTCCCTGATGGAAGCATAATACATACTGGAAGCAAGACTATAAAAGATGTTGCGGGATATGATCTCACAAGACTTTTTGTAGGATCTGAAGGGACTCTGGGACTTATCACTGAGATCACCCTGAAGTTGATCCCTCTTCCCCTTTTTCATGAAACCTTTTTCCTTGAATTTTCTTCCCCCGAAGAGGCGATTTCTCATGTGCCGGCAATTCTCTCTGCCGGGTTGCCATCCACTCTTGAATTCATTGATGGTTATTCGCTTAGAGCGGTTGAATCATATCTGGGCTTGAATTTCCCGGGAGTCAATGGTGCGATTCTTTTAGAAAATATGGGGAACAGAGGGGATGTGAGAGAATGGGCAGGAATGATGACTGAGTATTTTGACCGCAAAAGGATAAAATGGAAAAGAGCAGGAACAGAAGAGGAGAGGGAAACTTTCTGGAGTATCAGAAGATCTATTTCTGCTTCTCTGGGAAAGGTAAAACCCAACAGGTTTAATGAAGATGTTGTGGTAAGGAGATCTGATCTTGTTAAACTTATCCATGCAACTTATG
>JALTID010000198.1 GCA_027004335.1 bacterium | reverse complement strand
ATAAAGAACCCTTTTGATAATACTATGAAATCCCCACTTTTTTACACCAATTAGCCCTCTCCAGCCTGTTTCTTTTGCCATAAAATTTGTTCTACCATCGCGGGATGGGACATAACTTACCCGTAACCCCTCAAATTTCCCTTTCATAAATTGGTAGTACTGTCCCTCTGGTTTTTTTCTGAAGAAGAGTCTTACCCTCTCTTTTTCTCTGAGTTTACCTCCATGTTTTTCCTGAACAATTACAAAGGCATAGTATGTGTGAATATTTTTATTATAGTAGTTCTTTGCTTTATTTAGCACTTCTTCATAACTTTCATCAAAACTAAACAGGGGGATCTGGAGTAAAAACAGCGAGATGAAAAAAATTGCTACTATAAAATCTATTCTCCTTTTCCACATTTTTTCCTCCTATTCCAATGTTACTTCTTTTCCGACTTTAATGTCAATGTAATTGTCCTTCCACTCTTCTTTGAATCTGTTTATTGTGTAATCACATGAGTCGTGCGCAGAGATACCTACCTTCTGCACATTTTTACTTTTGAGAAACTTGACAAGTTCTTCCACATCCTCTTTGCTGGGAGGGTTCCATGGTGGCTTTCCCGTTCCGAGGAATTTCTGCATGGGGAGTCCCAATCTTACCTCACGACTCTGAGTAACTGGCAGATGCACCCCTCCAATCACAGCATAAACAGGTATTGGTATAAGTTTTTCAAGGTAATTTAAAAGGTTCTGAACTTTTTGATGTCCACATCCTACCAGTGCTACAAGTCCTTTATCTTTTAAATTTACCACCAGTGCCTCTTCAGGGGTTCTACCCATAAAGTAGAGCATTGAGGGTAGTGGATCTGTTACAAGAACTCCTCTGTGGAGAGTTGTTGGTGCTTGATTAAGAATAACTTCTGCTGTGGGATGGGTCATAGGAACCGGGACATAGGCTTTAATTCCGGTTAAGTCTAAATCTTTCTTGGACAATGAAAATGTTCTTTTTAGCTGATTTTTAATTCCTCCAATGTGATCAAGGTGCATATGAGAAATTACAATTATATCAGTGTCATCGGGGAATTTTAATCCCATGAGCTGTGCATTCCTGAGCAATGGGGAAGGTTCTTCTTTTTTTGTATTGAATCCTGTGTCAAAGAGGATTCTGAATCCATCTGCTGTTATATAATATGAAACCCCTGCTTCTCCTTTAAATCTGTTATCAACTGTGTAGTAGTCAATTAGAAAAATGATTTTTAACTTATCTACTTCCCCTAACTCTTCCGGTGAGATAGTGGTTGTCGGCAGCTTTTGAAGCTGTTCATTGACCCATTTTAATCCTTTTTTGTACCTGAAGTACATTTTTACCTCCTATGTTTAATTATGTTAAATTCCTTCTTAGATTTTATCCCTCCCTCCAATTTTTGTAAAAGGGTATAAATCCCCATGATAAAAGCATAAGGATTGTTCCTGGAACAACAATTAGAAAAATAAGGGCATTTATCCATCTTTCTCTTCCCCCTTTTTGAAAAATTTTGTAAGAAACTCGGTTACCCTGCTTTCTCCTCTATTGGCAACAAAAGGGATACCTCTCTCTGAATAATTGTACCATCCTTTTTCTGCCATTACATCTCCGCTTCCATTTATCAAATTTTCAATGAAAACTTCCAATAGTTTTTTACCATATTCTGTTTCAATTGTAAAAGCTGATGTTGGTAACCCAAAGCGAATTTTTGATATTAGATTAAAAATAGCCATAATATGATACTCGTGAAAGGCGGTGCTGAGCCCCAGAGTAGTTACAAGTTTTCCTCCCCTTCTTGTGATTATATTTCCTGCTGTTCTAAAAATTGTTTCAAGTTCAAATCTTCTCAATGGTGGCCCGCCGAAAGTTGCGAAGAAGCCAATTTTCTGATTTTTTATTCCCTTTACTGTCTTTAAATATCTTGTTACTGCATATGAAAGAACAGCGTGTTTTGGGGATCCAATTACTACTCTGTCAAATTGAGAGATATCTGGATAGCTTAGTGGCTTAATGGGGATCTCTGGATGTTTAAAATTGTTAAAAAAATAGTTAGCATGGGCGTATGAGAAAATATTAGGAAGTATATCTGATTTTTGTGTGGAAACAATCAGAACCCAGTGCAGTATAGGAGAAACAACTTCTCTCAAAGAGGTGTTAGGGTATATTAACAAAAATCTTAGAACTTTTTTTGGCTTAATAGAAGGCAACAGGGATACATTCATGGCATTGATAAAAGGGTTCTATGGCACTGATGATGAGATAGATAATGTAGTATGGAAGGAATTTAGCAAAATAGCTGAAGAGATTTCTCATCCTGTAGAGATGGCAGTTAATCTTGGTTTTATCAGGAGAGAGGTTGATAGTGTTGAATTTTCCAAGATCATTCTCGGACTTATGATACATATTGCTCAGGTTGTTATCAGGGATCAGAAACTTTCATTTGCAGAGGCTCACAGGATTGCTTATAGAGGATTTGTGGGGAT
>JALTID010000197.1:910-2492 GCA_027004335.1 bacterium | reverse complement strand
AAGTAGGGCCATATATGCCGTTACCTATAAGAATTGATGACATAAAAGAAAAACTTTCAGAAAATGTTGCTCCAGAAGATCTTCTTCTTGTTGATAAAGCTTACACTTTTGCATACACTGCTCATGCAAAACAGGTCAGGCTGGATGGGAGTTATTATATAGTTCATCCACTCTATGTTGCTGATATTCTTGCTAAACTGGGAATGGATGCTGTGGTTATTGCTGCGGGGCTTCTTCATGATGTTCTTGAGGATACCTCTGTGACGGAAGAAAAACTGGTACAGTACCTATCTGAACTTGATGAAAATGAACTTTTATGTAAGTGTTTTCCCCCCGATAAGTTAAAGGAAAAAAGAGAAATACAAGCAGAAGAAATTCGGAAACTTGTAAAGGGAGTTAGCTATTTACCCAATGCGAAATCAGAGGACTATCTTAAGAAAAGAACAGTAAAAATAAAGGAAGTCCTCCAGGCAGTGGCAGAAGATCCTCGGGTGGTTTTTATTAAGCTTGCAGATAGACTCCACAATATGAGGACCATTGAATTTATGAGGGAGGAGAAGCAAAAGGTTATCGCTGAGGAAACCCTCAACATTTTTGCTCCCCTTGCTCATCTTTATGGTCTTTATCAGATCAGGAATGAACTGGAAGACCTGAGTTTCAAGGTTCTTTATCCAGATAAGTTTAAAAAACTCAAAGAGGTTCTTAGAGAGTACAATAATGAAAGAATGCCCGTAATGGAGCAGGCTAAAAAAGTTGTTGGAGAGGAGTTAGAGGCTGCAGATGTAAAAGCAACTGTGGAGAGCAGAATAAAACACTTTTATGGGATATATTCCAAGTTGATAAGAAGAGGAATAAATATAGAGAATGCGAGAGATGTGCATGATATTATAGGGATAAGGATCATTGTTAACAGAAGGGACGATATTTATTTAGCTTATTCTGTTGTGGCAAGGCTCTGGATGGTTGTTGAAGTTAAAGATTATATAAGTAACCCAAAACCCAACGGGTATCAATCTTACCATGTGATCGTAATTGGTCCTGACGGAAAGAAAATGGAGATTCAAATCAGAGACTGGGAAATGCATGAGTTTGCAGAATATGGTTTTGCTTCTCACTGGGCATACAAGTTTGAGTCGGGGAAAATTCCTGAAAAAGAGATGAAAATGATCAACGGAGTGAGAAAAATAATTGATGAAGCTTTGAAAGAAGAAAGTGATTCATCTTTCAGAGAGAGAATTGAAGAAGAATTTAAAAAATATAAGGAATATATAAGAACTTATACTCCCAGGGGAAAGCCGATAGATTTACCGCCAGGTTCAACTCCTGTTGATTTTGCCTATGCAATTCACTCCGAAGTAGGGAATCATTGCAGGGGAGCTAAGGTTGATGGAGTTATAAGGCCTCTGGATTATATTCTGAAAAATGGCGAGACAGTTGAAATAATGACTGATTCTAATAAGAAACCGTCTTATGAATGGTTGAGGTTTGCAAGGACAAGGAAGGCCAGAAACAGAATTAGAAGAGCTCTTTTCAGAGAAAATCTTGATGAATATGTGAATATTGGGAAATCAATTTTAAAAAG
>JALTID010000197.1:0-900 GCA_027004335.1 bacterium | reverse complement strand
ATTCAAGCGATTTATGGAGAGCCAGAAAATCGGGGATGTAGAAACATTTTTAATTATGATAGGGAGAAGCAATATTAAAGAAGCTCACCTACGAAATATGATTTTACAGATTCTTGGTAAATCGGACAAGAAAAAATTACTCCGTAAGCCCAGAAAAATAATTCCCCGTGGAAAAGTCAGAATTGAGGGATTTGAGGGGATGACCTACAGATTCTGTAAGACCTGCAATCCCAGGCCCGGGGATCTGATCATTGGTTATATAAATAAGAGCACCAGAAGTATTACTGTTCATAGACTGGATTGTAGAGAGCTCCAGCATCTTGACCCCGGCAGGATGATACTTGCAAGCTGGGGTGGCTCTGATGAGGGTGAGAAGAAAGAAGTTAAGGTAATTGTGGAGGCAGAGGATCGTCCTGGAGTGTTAAAGGATATAGCCACTGTTGCTGCATCAAAAAATATAAACATAAAGGGGATCTCTTTTCATCCCAGGAGCAAGGGCAAAAGTATTGGAATAATAATTTTTGAAACGCCGAATCTGGAATCAGCTCAAATGCTACTATCTGAAATTCAGGGGATGGAAAGTGTATCTGAGATAAGGGATAGCTCTATTCATTAAATTTTGACGACTTTCCCTGCTTTGAGGCAACTGGTGCATACATAAACTTTCTTTGGCTTGCCATTTACAAGAATTCTTACCTTCTGTAAATTTGGATACCATACAGCTTTGTTTCTATTGTGAGCATGACTTACCCTGTAACCTCTCTGAGGGCCTTTTCCACATATATAACATTTCTTTGCCATTTTCAACTTCCTCCGGAGAAGAGTTTTTATGTTTAGATTAAATTATAAACAATATTGAATGTCAGTCAAATGAATCATAGAGGGGTTAAAAAAAATTTT
>JALTID010000196.1 GCA_027004335.1 bacterium | reverse complement strand
TTTTTTAAAAAGGAAGGAAGAATTGTTGGTAAGTCTTTGAAATTTAAAGATAAAAATCACTTGACATAAAGAATAATTCCTGTATAATTAGGCAATAAATTCTTTTGTATAGTAGTTTCAATGGGGTGGTAATGAAAGGGCGGATTAAATATGTTTACCTTCTCTATTTATTTTTTATCTCTGTTCCTCTTTACTCATACATTGGAGACGGAAAAGGAATCGTAATAAATGAGGTCCAACCAAAAGGTGATGGGACTACTTCAAATCCAGATTGGGTAGAGCTTTATAATAAAGCCACCCAACCTGTAGACATAGCTTACTGGATATTGAATAATCAAAACGATACTGATTGGGATAATGTGGATAATAATCTTATAATCTGGAAAAATGGTGAAAGCTATAATGATACTTCATATCCCCACTGCCATAACAGTATCCCATCCGGTAATGATTGTCTCTATATGATCCCATATGATCCTGCCACAACAACAGACACCGATTGTAGTAATGATTATACTCTCTATGTGGATCCAGGCTGTTATGTGGTTATTTATTCTACTTCAGGCAACAACGATTATTCCTGTGATGGTGATAATGTAATTAGATTATATATGGGATATGACAATCAAGATGTATTTATCCAGGATGGTGATGATGTATCTCTAATACCATATTTCTTTTATAGAGCTTATGACAATAATGGGAATAAAACTGAAGAAGGATATATCTGGCTTGTAATGGATTATGTTGGGTGGGATCCCAGTAATGGTAATGGTAACTATAATGAACATCCCAACCATTGTGGAGCTATCAGTAATGGCACCTTCTATGAATATCCAACTTTTGGTGGACACTTTGAGACCAATGGGGATATTAGTGATCAGTGTGATATCAATATATTATATTACTACTTGGGAATTTACCACATTCCTTTTAATTTTTCTTCAGATTTTTCTACACATTATATGGATCCTTTAACTTCTCCTTTACATTCTTCATATAGTCGCGTTCCCAATGGTACTGATTCTGATTCTACCTCTGACTGGGCAGTGGTCTCTGATACTCCTGGTACTACGGATGTAAAAATGTCCAATGTATCTATGAAAGTTATTGATGGTAAAACAATTTTTCAGTGGAGAGTGCTCTTTGAGACTGGAATAATTGGATATAATGTTTTTGGTGGGGTTGATGGGAAATTCATTAAGTTAAATAGAAAAATTATTTACGCAAAGGGAGATGGAACTACTTATTCTTTCACCTATAACGGTGTGGTAAAAGATATAAACCTACAGGTTATTGAGTATGGGGATCACTCATATTTCATTGGACCATACTCTGTAAATAGTTCAGAGAAGGTTAAGACTTACGGGGAGGAGCCAGTTATCCCTAAATTTTTAATTGCAGGGGAGAGTAGTCCTAAATCTGAGGGTTGCAGTGAGGGAGGAGGTTATCCTGAGATCTGGGTAATTCTGCTTCTTATGGGAATTTTCCTCTTTTTTTGAGCACTAGGACCTAACATACTGCTCCCTCTCTTAAAAACTTTAAAGAAGAATAAATAAAATTATTTAAAAAATTTATTAAATTTAAGAAGGCAGTTTGTGAAATATTGAACATATCTCCCATAAGAAACACGGGGGAATTAGCTATATTGGGATTTATTAAGCTATTATAATTCTTAAGTTTGGAGAAAGGAATTTTCCCATTTCTCCTGTACCGAATAGTGTTACTCCATTCCTGAATTTTTTTCTTCCTGTAATTACTTGCATATCTTCTTAGCACATATTTTATTTTCCAGATCTGTATTTCTATGTACTTTTCTAACCTCACATATCCAAGCCCTTAATTTTTTTACTCTATTTAAAATATAAAAGAGGTCAGTATGTATGTGCCCATATATGAGAAAATTGGTAATAAATATTGACATCTCCGTCAAAAATTGCTATCTTTTTTCAGAAACCATTAAAGGAGGTATTTTATGGGATTACTTGATGGAAAAGTTGCCATTGTAACAGGGGGTGGTAACGGGATAGGAAGATCTCATTCGTTGGCTCTTGCAGCAGAAGGTGCAAAGATTGTAGTGAATGACCTTGGGAGTGACAGGACCGGTGAGGGGGCAAGCACCATGTTTGCCGATAAGGTGGTGGAGGAGATCAAGAATGCTGGTGGTGAAGCAGCCCCGAGTTATGATGATATTTCCACAATAGAGGGAGTTGACAACCTGGTGTGGACCGCCCTGAATGTTTTTGGCAGAATTGATATTCTTGTTAATAACGCGGGGATTCTCAGAGACAAAACTCTTCTGAAAATGTCTGAAAAGGAATTTGATGATGTAATTAAAGTTCACCTCAAGGGTACATGGCTGTGTAGCAGAGCAGTGGCGAGAATTCTCAAGGTTCAGAAACAGGGAGGTAGAATTATCAATACAACTTCTGTTGCAGGGTTGCTGGGGAATTTTGGTCAGACGAATTATTCTTCAGCCAAAGCAGGAATATATGGATTTACAAGGACCGCTTCTCTTGAACTCCAGCGCTACGGTGTAACAGTTAATGCTATTGCCCCCATAGCATATACAAGAATGACTGAGGACCTTCCCCTGTTTCAGGCATTAAACAAGGAAGAGTATTCTCCGGAAAATATTTCGCCGATGGTGGTGTTTTTAGCTTCTGATCTTGCTGCAGAAGTTACAGGAAGAATATTCGCTGTTGAGGGTGGAAAACTGTATGAATTCTATATGGCTCAAACCCCGGGTGTTTACAAGAATGTACTTCAAGAAGGTAAGTGGACTCCACAGGAGATTAAAGAGAAGTTTGAAGAAATAACAAAGAAATGATTTGTCAGGAGGGGATTATCCCCTCCTTTTTTAAGAGATGAATCCCTCCCCAGAATTGGGGTTTTTTTAGTCTTGATTTATGAAAAGGAGTTTTTCGGCCCTGAGTGGTGAATGCTCTCTCTTTAAATGCAGATTTTAGCTTCATATAAAAGAGATCCCATGCATGAATCAGTCCCCCTGTAAAAATTACAGCTTGAGGTTCAAGAGTATTAACCAGATTTGCCGTTCCCCATCCAAGGTATTTCCCGAGTGTTTCAAAAGCCTCTATAGCAGCCTTTTCCCCGTTTCTTGCTCTTTCAGCTATAGCTTCTGCAGAGATTTTTTCTTTTCCTGTCAAGCGATTATAGGTTTTTGATACCCCACTCCCCGATGCATACGCTTCAAGACACCCTCTTCTACCGCATCCGCATAGTTCTCCATCAGGTTGAATGAGAATATGCCCTATTTCACCTGCATTTCCCTTTGCACCTTTAACTACCTCGCCATTTATAATTATTGCACCACCAAGTCCTGTTCCCACCGCCACTAATATAAAGTTGCTAAATTTTTTACCATATCCTTTTTCAATCTCTCCCTCCCCCATAAGATTAACATCATTTTCCACAAAAATCGGGCCATTAAAGAATTTTTTTATTGAGTCAATAAGCTTAAAGCCATTAAGACGAGGAAGATTTGGGGAGACTATTATCTTTCCTTTTTTGTAATCAAATTCCCCCGGTAAGCCCACAACAATTGCAGCAATATCTTGGTAGATATGCTTTTTAAAAAATGAGGTAAGTCTGTCTGGTGTGCTAATTTCTCTGGAAGAAAAAACAGACTTTTTTGTTTTTATCTTTTCTCCATCTGTTCTTGCAGTAAAAATTTTAAGATTTGTACCACCAATATCTATAATAAGAAATTCTTTCATCTCTGATGCAGGAAGTATTGAACGGTTTCCCCAATTCCCTCCCTGAGATTTGTCTTGGGTTCCCAGTTAAGAATCTTTCTGGCAAGAGAATTATCAAGGGCACTTCTGCTTACTTCACCGGAAACTGCTTCTCCATGTACTGGATTACCATGGTAATTTAGAATTGAGCTTATTATCTCGAATAACCTGTTTACAGATGTTTCTTTACCTGTTCCGATGTTTATCTCACCACAAAAGTCAGAATCTGTTGCTCTTAGATTGGCTTCTGCAACATCCTTAACATAGATAAAATCACGGGTTTGGGTTCCGTCTCCGTAGATAACCGGTGTCTCGCCCTCCAGAATCTTTAAGATAAATATGGCGATAACTCCCGCATCTCCGAGAGGGTATTGTCTGGGACCATATACATTGGAATACCTTAGGGCAATATAGGGGAGGTCATAGGTAAGATAGAAGTTTCTGAGGTAATTTTCTCCGGTCAGTTTCGCCGTACCATAGGGACTAAGAGGGGAAGGGAATAATGTTTCTGGAGAGGGAATTTGGTCAGTTTCCCCATAGATCGCACCACCGGAAGAGGCAAAGATAACTTTTTTACCACCTACTTTTCTAAAGGCTTCAACTAGATTGAGCATACCAAGGATGTTTATTTCTGCGTCTTCCACAGGATGTTCTATTGAGTATCTTAGATTTATCTGAGCAGCGTGGTGGTTTAGTACCTGAGGTTTAAAATCTTTTATTATTTTTTCTATTTTTTTGCTTCTTATATCTATTTGTACGAATTCTGCTTCTGGAGGTATATTTTCTTTCTTCCCATGAGAAAGATCATCTATTATCATCACCTCATGCCCTTCAGCAATATAGGCTTCTGCTATGTGAGAACCGATGAAACCAGCACCACCAGTTAGTAAAATTTTCATAGATTAAACTCCTTTCTAAAGTATTCTATTGTTTTTATCAGTCCTTCTTTCACCTTAACTCCGGGTTCCCACCCGAGGAGTTTTTTTGCTAGGGTGATGTCAGGTCTTCGGACTTTTGGGTCATCCTGGGGGAGAGGTTTATACACAATTTCGCTCCTGCTTCCCGTAAGTTCTTTTATGATTTTTGCAAATTCAAAGATGGAATATTCTTCAGGATTTCCTAAGTTTATGGGAAGATGATAGTCGGCATCAAGGACTTTTACTATTCCAGATACAAGATCATCAATATAGCAGAAGCTCCTCGTCTGAGAGCCATCACCAAATATGGTAAGTGGCTCTCCTTTTAATGCCTGAGTAATAAAGTTGGGTACAACCCTTCCATCATTACTTCTCATTCTGGGACCGTATGTGTTAAAGATTCGGATTATTCTTGTATCTACACCATGATACCTGTGGTACGCCATAGTTAGAGCTTCAGCGAATCTTTTGGATTCATCATAAACTCCTCTGGGACCAATAGGGTTAACATTACCCCAATATGTTTCTGGTTGAGGATTTACAAGTGGATCTCCGTATACTTCTGAGGTAGATGCAAGGAGGAATCTTGCTCCTTTTTCTTTTGCTAATCCAACTGTCTTATGTGTCCCTATTGCTCCAACTTTTAATGTTTGAATTGGATATTCAAGATAATCCACAGGGCTTGCTGGAGACGCAAAATGGAGAACATAATCTACTTTACCTGGAATATGAATATAGTTTGTGACATCCATATGAAAAAAAACGAAGTTCTTTTTTCCAAAAAGGTGCTCTATGTTTTTAAGATTTCCTGTTATAAGGCTATCTAACGCATACACCATGTCTCCGTTATTAACGAAATAGTCTACCAGATGTGATCCTATAAAACCTGCTCCACCTGTGATTACAATAACTTTACTCATGTTTTTTCTCCTTGTAAAACTGGTGGTCTCCCTATTGCAAAATAAGAAAAGCCTTTTTCTTTCATTACTTCGGGGCTATATAGATTTCTCCCATCAAATATTACTGGATGTTTGAGCAATTCTCTCATCTTATCGAAATCAGGGTTTCTGAAATCATTCCATTCTGTTATTATAAACAAAGCGTCTTTATCCTTCAGTGCCTCATACTGATTTTTGCAATAGTGGATCTTATCTCCCCATATTTTTTTGGCATTATTCATTGCTTCTGGATCATAAGCAGTAACCTGAGCCCCTTTTTCCAGTAGCATATTTATTATTGTTATTGCAGGAGCCTCCCTCATATCATCAGTTCGAGGTTTAAATGCAAGTCCCCATATGGCGAAATTTTTTCGGTTGATGTTCTTGAAAAATTTAATTGCTTTCTCTACCAGTACCCTTTTCTGTCTGATGTTTACCTCGTCCACTGCCTTAATAAGTTCCATCCTGTATCCTCTTTCATCTCCCATGTTAACTACTGCTTTAATATCTTTGGGGAAACAGGAGCCTCCAAATCCGATACCAGGGAAAAGAAACTGAAAACCGATTCTCTTATCAAACCCCATTCCTTTTCTGATCATCTCTACATCAGCTCCGACTCTTTCGCAGAGATTGGCAATTTCATTTATAAAAGATATTTTTGTGGCAAGCATTGCGTTTGAGGCGTATTTGCTCATCTCTGCGCTTTCAGGGTCCATTACAAGAATTGGATGTTCTGTTCTGACAAAGGGAGCATACAACTGTTTTAGTATCTTTTCAGCTTTCTCTGAATCAACTCCAATTATGATCCTATCTGGTTTCATGAAATCTTCTACTGCTGCTCCTTCTTTGAGGAACTCAGGATTTGAAGCAACATCAAAAGGCTCATCGGTTAATTTGGAAATAATTTCTTTAATTTTCTTTTGAGTTCCAACAGGTACTGTGGATTTTGTCACAATCAGTTTATAGTCATTTATATTTTTACCAATCTCTTCAGCAGCTTCAAAGATGTATTGAAGATTTGCCTTACCATCGTCTAATTGGGGTGTGCCTACTGCAATGAAAATAACTTCAGATTTTTTTACAGCATCTGCAATATCTGTTGAAAAGGTAAGTCTCTCTTCATTCATATTCTTTTTTATTAGGTCACCCAGGCCAGGTTCATAAATAGGAACCTCCCCATTCTTCAGCATTTCAATTTTTTCTTCAATTTTGTCAACACATACCACCTCATTTCCACTATCAGCTAGGCATGTACCAACTACAAGTCCAACATATCCTGTTCCAATTACCGCTATTTTCATAAATTACTCCTTAATTTTTTGAGTTTAATTTTACCCTTTTCTCAACAGAATTACAACTTTTCGCCCATAGTGCAAGTTAATTTTGTGTAAGATTTCTAACCTCTTGTAATTTGGAGTATTTTTTTCTCTCTTTTTCATTAACGCTTCAATTATTCTATCCCAGTACTTTAATTTGCGACGATTATAACTTTCATTCATCT
Organism: bacterium; assembly: GCA_027004335.1. Classification (GTDB taxonomy): domain Bacteria; phylum JALSQH01; class JALSQH01; order JALSQH01; family JALSQH01; genus JALTID01. The sequence goes on along the minus strand of JALTID010000196.1, from coordinate 434 downwards.
CAAGAATCACTAAAAAGACCATCTTCTCAAGTGCCTTTCTTTCTTTAAAAACCTCTATTACTTTACTTCTTCTCTTGATTTCCTTACTAAACCTCTCCAGAGGATTGGTTGTGTAAATGTACTGCTTCCTCATCCCTCTTTTTCACCTTGGCAAGGGAGCTTTTAACTTTATGTAATGTGCAGAGTTGAAAATCCGCCTCCGGATAAACCTCAAATACTGCTTCTCTTAACCGTTGCAATCCATCTCCTCCTCCTCCTAATGGTGCCTTCTCATCACTTTCACATCCTCTATTTTACCGAACATTGTTTCAAACTTTTTCTTATAAAAAATAATTCTTCTTGACTCTTCTCTTCTCACAGTAGGCATCTCTTTCTTCAGCACTTAATGTTTCAATAAATCTGGTAAATTGTTCCTTCATAAACTCAAAGAATAG
>JALTID010000195.1 GCA_027004335.1 bacterium | reverse complement strand
GGAGAAATAAGGTCTGAAACAGCTTTTACAGATTCTATTGTGCCAAAGGGTTCTTTTGCTTCAATTTCAGTTTCCACTTCAGGGAGTTCAATATAAACTATGTCTCCTAATTCTTTTACTGCGTATTCTGTTATACCCACGGTAATAAGAGTGTCAGATTCTTTTCTTGCCCACTCATGAGTTTCTGTATACCTGATATCTTCATCTGCTGGAAGTCTGATCTTCATATCTTTCCTCTCCTTTGTTTATTTTTTCTTTACAAAGGGTGTCTCCCAGATAATCGCCTTAAAATTTTTATCACGGATAATAATATCAACCTCATCTAATTTTTTCAAATGAATATTTTCAATCATCCCCACTCCTATGCCTCTTTTAAGCACCGGTGATATTGTTCCACTGGTAATATAACCATTTTCAACAGAATTTACAAGTATTTTATATCCCTCTCTTGGAATTCCTTTTTCTTTTATAATGATAGGATAAATTTTTCTTCTCAGACCACCCTCTTTTTGCTTTAAAAGAGTTTCTCTTCCAAAGAAATTCCCCTTTTCAAGTTTTACAAATCTATCAAGTCCTGCTTCCAGTGGGGTGATCTCATCTGTTAGTTCGTGTCCATAAAGAGGATATCCCATTTCCAGTCTTAAGGTGTCTCTTGCCCCAAGGCCGGCGGGAAGTATACCATACTTTTCACCTTTTTCTAAAAGAAAATTCCAGACAAAAACAGCTTTGTCCGGGGAAATATAAAGCTCAAAACCCTTCTCCCCCGTGTAACCTGTTCTGGAATAGATAGTATCAATATCGCCGGGAAATTTGCCTGTGAGGAAGTGATAAAATTTGACACTGGAAAGTTCTAATCCTGTGATCTCTTCCAGGAAGGGGATACTCTTTGGTCCCTGGACTGCAATCTGGGCGTATTCATCAGATAAATTAAGTACGGTTGCCCCTGTGTCATTATGAGATGAGATCCAGTTAAAATCCTTTTCCCTGTTTGCAGCATTTACACAGATAAAGTATTTTTCTTCATTGAATCTATATATCACAATGTCATCTACGGCTCCGCCATTTTCATTCATGAGAATTGAGTACTGAGCTCTACCGTCATACATTTTTGAGATATCATTTGCTGTTAGTTTCTGAAGAAGCTCAGCTGCCTCCTTCCCCTCAACTAAAATTTCTCCCATGTGGCTGACATCAAAGAGAGAAACATTCTCTCTGGTGTTGAGATGTTCTTTGATAACACCTACATACTGGACTGGCATTTCAAAATCGGAAAATTCCACCATTCTTGCCCCAGCTTTGATATGTTCTTCGTAGAGAGGAGTTCTTTTGAGTTCACCCATTTTTTATTCCTTTTTTATTTTTTTCATAAGCTATTATGAGTCTTAAAAGTCTGAAGGGTGTTGTACATTAGCATTGCAATTGTCATTGGACCCACACCACCGGGAACAGGGGTAATATGTGAGGCTTTCTTCTCGGCTTCTTCAAAATCCACATCTCCGACCAGCTTACTGTTTTCGTCTCTATTTATACCCACATCAATAATCACAGCACCATCTTTTATCCAATTTCCTTTAACAAATTTAGCTTTTCCCACAGCGGCTACAAGAATATCAGCACCTTTCACTATATCAGGTAGATTTTTTGTTCTTGAATGACAAATTGTAACTGTGGCATGCCTCTGAAGGAGAAGTATTGAAACAGGTTTCCCCACGATGTTACTTCTACCAATTATTACAGCATTTTTCCCCTCTATTTCAATTTTCTCATATTCTAACATTTTTATTATTCCATAGGGGGTACAGGGAATTATTCCCGGTTTGCCAATCAGGAGCTTCCCCATATTCACGGGATGGAAGCCATCCACATCTTTTGATGGGTCTATGGCGAGGGTTACCTGAAATTCATCAATATGAGAGGGAAGAGGAAGCTGAACCAGAATACCATCAACTTCCGGGTTATTATTAAGTTCATCAATTTTTTTCAGAAGTTCCTCCTGCGTTGTACTTCTTGGCATTCTTATAATTTCCCCGTTGATCCCCAGTTCTTTTGCTGTCTTTTCTTTGTTTTTAACATATATCTGTGATGCCGGGTCTTCACCTACAAGTATAACTGTTAATCCTGGTGCCCTGCCAATTTTTTCTTTTAAAAATTCAACTTCTTTTTTTACCTCTTCTTTAATTGAAGCGCTTATTTTTTTACCATCTATTATATTTCCCATACCACCTCCTGAGTTGATTAAAGTATATTCAACATGGTTAAAATTTCAAACAAAATTGGAGAAAAGTACAGGTTTTTTGCAATAACAGGCTTATAATGTATAATTCCAGTGAGATTAAATATGAGAGAGAAATTAAGTGCCATTGTGCCAACATACAACGAGGAAAATAATATTGAAGAGTGTCTCAGAAGTATTAGTTTTGCAGATGAGATCATAGTTGTTGATTCATTCAGTACAGACAGAACAGTTGAGATAGCACAAAAATACGCTACAAAAGTGGTTCAGCATGAGTATGATTATTCAGCGAAACAGAAAAACTGGATAATTCCACAGGCAAAGTATCAGTGGGTTTTAATTGTAGATGCAGATGAAAGAGTTCCTCCAGAGCTACAGAAAGAAATTTTGAAGGTTCTTGAATCTCCCCGATATGATGCCTACTGGATAGGAAGAAGAAATTTTTTTGGTAAGAAGGAGATCAAGCATGGTTCCTGGGGCAGGGACAAAGTGATAAGGTTGTTTAAGCGAGATAGGGCAAGGTATGAAGATAAGGAAGTACATGAAGAAATGATTGTTGATGGAAATGTTGGTAGTTTAAAAAATAAGTTTATACATTATACATACCATGGAGTTGAAGACTATTTAAAGAGGCTTCACAGATACGCTGAGTGGGGAGCCAACCAGAGAATGAAAGAAGGTTGGAAAGGCAGGTGGTACCACATAGCACTTTTCCCGATTTTTACCTTTTTCAGAAATTATATTATAAATCTTGGTTTCTTAGATGGTATTGAAGGTTTTATAATTGAGGCTCTTAATAGTTACTATGTATTTTTAAAGTACTTGAAGCTCTTTGAAAGAACAAGAGGGATTTAACTTATCTTGTCTTTTAGCCTAAAAATTGCTATCTTAATTAAAAGCGGAGGAATGAGTGCAGATAATAACGGTGACCCTTAATCCCACAATTGACATAACCTATCTTGTAAGTGAGCTCGTTTTTGATGACACTAACAGAGCTCTTGGTGTTTTAAAGGATCCTGGAGGTAAGGGGATTGATGTCTCAAGGGTTATTAGTGAATTGGGTGGAAATTCCAAGGCGTTTGTATTGCTGGGAGGATATACAGGCTACGAGATAAAGGATAGATTAAAAAAACTGGGATTAAATCTTGAGGTCATAAATATTAAAGGAGAAACGAGGACCAATGTGATCATAGAAGATAATTATACCCATGACCAGATAAGAATTAATGCTCCTGGACCGGAAATTTCACCTGAAGAGCGAGAGTGGTTTTTGAAGAAATTATTGTCGTTAAAGCCTCAGGATGGATTTCTTGTGCTTTCCGGAAGTATACCCAGAGGATTTGAACCTGATATCTATCGGGTTCTGATTGATGAATTTAATCAGAAGGGTTTCAAATGCATTCTTGATGCAGATGGAGAACCGCTTAAAGAAGGAGTTAAAGCCAAGCCTTTTATGATTAAACCGAATACTTACGAGCTGGAGAGGCTTTTGGATATGAGCATAAAAAAGATTGATGATTACATTGAGGCAGGGAAGAAGTTATTAGAAGACGGGATAGAGATAATTATAATGTCTATGGGGGCAAAAGGTGCCATTCTTGCCTGTGAAAGCGGCTTCTACAGGGCTGTTCCTCCCAGGGTTGCTGTTCAGAGTACAGTAGGAGCTGGTGATTCACTGGTGGCCGCCTTTGTGTGGAACTATTCTCAATCTGGCGATCCTGTGGATGCCTTCAAATGGGGAGTAGCTGCAGGTACTGCTACAGCACTTACTCCAGGTACCCAGCTATGTTCCAGGATAGATGTTGAGAATTTATATAAGAGAATAAAATTAAAAAGAATTGCTGAATGATCAAGGAGGTGATTTAATGCTTATCAAACATTTTATGAGCAAAAGTCCAGTTACTGTTAAGGCTGATATGACTCTGCAGGAGGTTTCAGAAATAATGAGGAAAAACGATGTAGGGGCGGCAGTAGTAGCTGATGGTGACGAAATAAAGGGGATTATAACTGATAGGGATATTACCCTTGCTATTGCTGACGGTTGTGATAAAAAGGTAGGGGAGGTCATGTCAAAAAATGTTATGGTGATTCCTGAGTTTGCTGAGCTCTATGAAGCCACAAAGTTGATGTCTGAGAAAAATATAAGGAGATTACCTGTGGTGAATGAAAACAAGAAGCTTGTGGGAATGATTTCTATTGATGATATTATGATGATTCTTATAACAGAGCTTTCTAACATTGCTGAAGTTATAGTTAGACCCTCCAAGTTATTGTAGAGATACGCTGAATGAACTAATAGGAATTTTCGTATGAAAAATAGAGAAATAGCAGATATTTTTGATAAGATGGCTAATATTCTGGAATTTAAGGGAGAGATGCCTTTCAAAGTAAATGCCTACAGAAAGGCTGCACAGGTTCTCAGAGGTATGACGAAGGATGTTTCAGAAATGGATGAAAAAGGGTTGGTGAAAATTCAGGGAATTGGTGAAAAACTTGCGAAGAAGATAGTAGAATATGTTACCACTGATAAGTTGCGAAAATATGAGGAACTTAAAAAAGAGGTCCCTGAAGGGGTAATAGAACTCATGGAAATTCCAGGCCTTGGTCCCAGAACTGTAAAACTGCTTTACGAAAAAGCAGGGGTAGAGAACATTTCTTTGCTAAAGAAAGCCATAGATGGGGGGATACTTGCATCTTTACCCAGAATGGGAGATAAAACTGTTGAGAAGATAAAAAGGGGAATAGCTCTTTATGAATCTATGACAGGGAGAACCCCAGTGGGGGAGGCTCTTCCCATAGCGGAAGAACTCATAAGAAAAGTGAAAGAAGGGGCCGATGTTGCAAGAATAATATATGCAGGGTCCCTGAGGAGATTTAAAGAGACTGTTGGGGATATTGATATTCTTGCTGTATCTGAGAATGGAGCAAAAGCCGTTGATTTCTTTGTCTCTCTACCTGAGGTAAAGGAAATTTTAGCCCATGGTGATACCAAAGGAAGTGTAATCTTAAAAGAGAAAAATATTCAGGTTGATTTCAGAGTTGTTCAAAGAGAATCCTTTGGAGCAGCTCTTCAGTATTTTACCGGTTCAAAACAGCATAATATTCATTTGAGGACTATTGCTCGTGAAAAAGGATTGAAGATCAGTGAGTATGGCATATTTAAAGGGTCAAGAAAAATTGGTGGGGAAGAAGAGGAAGATATTTACAGGATCCTGGGCATGCAGTTTATCCCCCCTGAGATGAGGGAAGACAGAGGAGAAATTGAGCTTGCTCAGAAGAACCAGCTTCCCGAGGTTGTTGATCTGCGGGATATTAAAGGTGATCTCCATATTCATTCAAAGTACAGTGATGGTTCTGCTACCATTACAGAATTGAGAAAATCCGCAGAAGATATGGGCTACGAATATATTGCCGTCACAGATCATTCCCCATCTCAGAGAATAGCCCATGGTGTATCTCCTGAAGATTTAAAAAGGAAACTTCAGGAGATAAGAGAGATAAATCAGAAACCGGGACCTTTGGTGCTGTATGGTACCGAAGTTGATATTTTAAAAGATGGCTCCCTTGACTATCTAGAGGAGATTTTAAAAGAATTTGATATTGTGGTTGCTGCTATACACAGCGGGTTTAAGGACTCTGAGGATGTTATGACCAGGAGGGTTATCAGGGCAATTGAAAATCCCTATGTTGATATCATTGCTCATCCCACAGGAAGATTGATAGGTGAGAGGGAGCCATACAAAGTAAATATTGATGCTGTTATTGTGGCTGCCAGAAAACACGACAAGGCTCTTGAAATTAATTCCTACTACAAAAGGCTGGATTTAAATGATCTAAATGTGAGAAAAGCTGTGGAAGCAGGAGTGAAATTATCCATTGCTACTGATGCGCATCAGCTTGATCAGCTTGCTTTTATCCAGTTTGGTGTAGGCGTGGCAAGGAGAGGCTGGGTAATTCCTGACTTAGTTGTAAACACATGGAGTTTTGATAAACTAAGAGCGTGGGTTTTATCCCATAGAAAAAGAGGTGGTTGATGAGAATAATTCTTTATTCAGGTAAAGGAGGTGTTGGCAAGACCAGTGTTAGTGCTGCTACGGGAATAATATCTTCTAATAAGGGTTACAGAACAGTAGTTCTGAGTACTGATCCTGCACATTCCCTCTCTGATTCTCTTGATGTTAGATTAAATGGAGAGCCTCTTGAAATTAAAGATAAACTCTGGGCAATGGAAGTTGATGTTAATGCTGAAATAAGAAAGAACTGGGATTCAATAAGAAAATATCTTGTTAAGGTTTTAAACTCTCAGGGATTAAATGAAATTACAGCTGAAGAGTTGCTGATGTTTCCAGGAATTGAAGATTTATTTAGTTTACTTAAGATAAGGGAATTTTATGACAACGGGAGGTATGATGTTGCGGTAATAGATTGTGCCCCTTCAGGTAACACAGCAAGAATGTTAGCTATTCCGGAGGCAATAAGATGGTATATGGAGAAATATTTTCATATTGAAAAAAGAGTCGTAACAGCAATCAGACCCATTGCAGAGAAATTATCCAGAGTCCCTATGCCTGATAAAGAGATATTCAGCGCCTTTGAGGAACTTTACAAGAAGATAGAGAGTTTGAGGAAGATTTTAGTAAATCCTGAGGTTACATCTATCAGGCTTGTAGCAAACCCTGAAAAGATGGTCTTTCAGGAATCCCAGAGAGCTCTTGGTTATTTCCATCTTTTTGGTTTGCAGGTTGATCTTGTGATAATAAATAAAGTATTCCCTGAGGAAGCTGGTGGTGGCTATTTTGAAAACTGGGTGAAGAAGCAGCATGAATATCTTAAGGAGGCGGAAGAGATATTTTCCCCATTGCCCATAAAAACTGCTCCATATTTTGAGGATGAGGTTATAAACTTAGATTCTCTTGAAAAATTGGGAAATGCGATTTTTGTTGATGAGGATCCTGCAGAGGTATTTTATTTTGATAAGCCTTTTGAAGTGATTAAAGAAGATAAATTTTTTTTACTCAATGTGAATTTACCAAATGTTGACAGAAGAGAAATTTCCATCTGGAGAACAAGTGATGAGGTTACTATAAAAGTTAGGAACTTTCAGAGAAGTATCCCTCTTCCCAGAAGCATCGCTGTAAGAGATTTAATAAAAGCTAAATACAAGGATGATTCTCTTAAACTCTATTTCAGGTGAGGAGAAAATGGAAAGCGAAAAAAAATTACTGAGTCTGACTGAGGTTTCAGAAGAGTTTGATAAAGCGAAATATCATTTTAAAGAGTCTCACAGACACGCCCTTCAGGGAGTAAGTTCCCTTCTCAAGATCCTCTCCATTGTTCT
>JALTID010000194.1:2039-2526 GCA_027004335.1 bacterium | reverse complement strand
ATTGTATATTGTATTCAGTTTTTTTCAGAAGAATCTGAAAAAATCTTGTTAAAAGTAAATCCCTCTCGTAACATAAAAATAAACCCCAGAGTGAGCAAAACAAGGTACTGCCAGAAATGGATTATAAGTGCCGCAGCGAGAGCTCTATCATGGGGAATTTTATAAGCTTCAAGGACAACCATTACAAAGTACTCATAAGTTCCAATAAAACCAGGGGCCGATGGTAAAGCTATCCCAACTCCTACCACAATGGGTAAGAGGAGTGATACCACGAGAGAAAGATGGATACCCACAGAAATAAGCAGAAAATAATAGTACAGGAGGACCCACGGCCATAAAAGTAGCGAGAATAAAATCAGAACTGAAACCTTTCCTGCCCCACCAAGAACTTTTAACCCCATTACAAATTTTAAAAAAGTACTTTTCAATTTAGTTGAAGTTTCAAGGTCTTCTTCTGTCATAGTAAAAATAACAGGTTCGCCTAAAG
>JALTID010000194.1:0-2029 GCA_027004335.1 bacterium | reverse complement strand
CACTTTGATTGTTCTTGAGAGAAACAGCAGTATGAGAAACAAAGTAATTATAACATAGAAAACAATCAATAAATCTTCCGTTACTTCTTCTGATAACTTTATGTAAGGTAAAATTAATGCAAAAATCAGTAGAAGAGTGAAAAGGTCCATTCCTCGCTCAATGATGAGGTATCCTATTCCCTCCGTGAAGGAAATTTCTCTATTTCTTTCAACTGTAACAGAGACCTTAGCCAATTCACCAAGTCTGAGAGGTAGCACAAGATTTACAAAGTAACCGATGATTATTGAAGAAAGAGCCCCATCAAAAGTTATAAATTTTGAGGAATTACATATATATTGCCATCTAAGAGCCCGAAAAATATAATGGATAATCAAAAGAAGAAAAGTGTAAAATAAGTAGAGGGGATTAATTGAAATAAGATAATGCAGAACTTCCCCCCATTGAGTACCTCTCAAAGCAAGGTAAAGAAAGAGGATACTGATTGAAGCACCAAAAAAGAATCTCCATGATTTAAAAATCTTTCGTATCAAGACTACTCCATAATTTCCTGAGTTTTTACTTCTACATAGATCATCTTTATTTTATGTAAAACTTTTATTCTGAACTCCGTAGTTTGTGGAAAATAAAAGCTGTCACCCTCAGATAACCTGATGATCTTTCTACCAAGTGAAGGAATTGAATATTCTAATTCAATACTCCCTTTCTCCACAAAAACACATGCTCTTTCTTCAAGAAGCTTTTTTGAAACCTCTGCTCCTTTTTTTAACTCAAATATTGAACCAATCAAGGTATCCCTACTACACCACCTTATCTCTTCTCCAAATCTACTTTCAAATTCAAAAAGACCACCCATTTCTTGACTCCTTATAAATTTTTGTTTATATTTAAATGTTAGTATAATTCTATTTTAGATGGAGGTCAATATGGATCCTTCAGGTAAAAATTCTTTCTGGCAATCCCTTTTTGATTTTGAATTCAAAGAATTCATCACAATCAGGCTTGCAGGGTTGATTTATGCTCTTGCTATTGCGTTAATCTCACTTTTCACCTTGATTTTCATTATAGACGGTTTTGGAATTTCTTTCTGGAGGGGAATTCTGAATCTCATCATTTCTCCTGCCATCTTTTTGATTGCAGTAACAGGAACCAGAGTCTGGCTTGAGATCACTGTGGTACTGTTTGATATTGCAAGAGATCTATCAGAGCTAAGGAAAACAATACTAAAAAGCCAGCCGAATCAAACAGGAGATGAATCAGAAATCCCAGTTAACCAGGAAGCAAAAAAATCATAGCAAGCATAGAAATAATTATCATTATTAAGAAACCTGCTACACCAGCTTTTCTTACTTTTCCTTTCCCAAGAAAAAAGGCGAGGACCATTTTTGTTACTGAATTAGCTATTGATGCGATTATTACACCCTTTGCAGCGACTAAAAGTGGGACCCCCTTCCCTCCCAATTTTGAAAAAGAAAGAAGAATAGGATCAACATCAGGCAAACCTGAAATAAAACTAAACCAGAGAACGCCTTTACTCCCCCATGTATGTTTAACATACTCCACAAGATAAATTATCACCGTGTAAAGAATTCCAAGATATATCCCCTGGGAAAGCCGGAACGGGTTTGATAATTTTATCTCTTCAGAATGCTTAACATTTTTTCCTTCAATATAATAAAGGTAAGCAGCAAATGCCAGGCCTCCAATTCCGCTTATTGCAAGAGGCAGAAGTAACATATAACCAAGTGAAGAATTTATTATCCAGATAATTACGATCATACGAAAATACATTATTGAAGATGCGGTTATAATCCCCATTGAAAAAACACCAGAAAGCTTTGGATTTGTAACTGATCTTCTTGAGAAGCTGAGCGTAACTGCGGTACTGGAGGCAAGACCACCTAAGAGAGAAGTAATTCCAACACCTTTACCAGGGCCAATAAACTTTATTGCAACATAACCTGCAAAGCTTATTCCAAGGATTAAAACCACAAATAACCATATCTCATATGGATTAAAGAAATTATACGG
>JALTID010000193.1 GCA_027004335.1 bacterium | reverse complement strand
CCTTTACTATTTTTACAAAAACATCATCTTCATCATCTTCACCCCCTTCCACTACCTCAACTAATCCAGATCTCAAAAGCTCATACACCCCTTTGAAAGCGTTAAATTCTCCAAGGCCTGACAATCTGATCAGATCAGCAAGGGTTCTCTTTCCATCAATCAAACTCCACAGTTTCTTAAGAGAAGGAGGCATAGAAGCTGTAGGCTCATCTTTAGCTCTCATCAACACTACATTTTTGGAAGGTATTTTCTCAGTTATCAGTGACATTTCATCAAGTCTTCTAAATCCTTCCATGAGAATATTCTGAGTATTCAAAGTAAATCTCCCGAGATCCCGATAAACAAGTTCCCCTTGAATAAAATAATAAATCCCTTCATGGAGAGTGAAAACGCTGTAAACGATTTCTTCAATCTGGTATTTTACCCCCGCCCACAGATCTTTTTCAGTGATAAAACCTTTCTCAACTAAAATGGCACCAAACCTCTTCCCTGCGATCATTTCAGATTCTGCTTTTCTTAATTGTTCTTCTGTTATTTTCCCAACTTTAAAAAGTATATTTCCAAGTCTGTCCTCATAATCTGTACTATGGGCATAAATTATTTCCCCTTTTTTAAAATAAATGCTCTTTCTCACATCATTAACCTCAAAGACCAAAACTCCGCTTTTCTGGCTCATATTAATTATTGAAAAAATATCTGCTACACCAAATATTGAAATATTTCCAATTAAAGAAAGGGAGAAATCTGAATTTTTAAGAGGCAACTTCACGACCGATTCTCTTTCAAGGAAAGCTATGGATGGTGAAAGAAAATCCACATAAATCTTTGTGCCGGCTTTCAAACTGTATTTTTCAACAAGCTGAGCTGGCAGTTTAATTTCACCTCTGAGCCCGAATTCAAGTTTAATTCTGTTACCTGGCATTCTCTTTAAACTTTTTTACAAGAAATTCAATCTTTTTAAAAAGTACTTCGTCACCATTTTTTCTCCCCCACTCTAAAATCTTACTTACGAGCCAGCTAATGCTCCTTTCTGCAAATGATCTTCTCTCCTTAAGCGGTTTGTAACCAAGATTTTCTACAATGACACCAACATTGAGAGTACCATCTCTGTACATCTGTACATGCTCAAATATGGATTTCAGATCGTCTACAACGGAGCTTATAGCATCATTTATAAAAACACGAAATACCTCATCTTTACCCTGTTTTTCAAGAAGCAGAATAACTTGCGAGAGGAACTGATTCAGCCTGCCAAACTCTCTCTCTATCTGGTCTGTAATTTCACTTTCAACTTCCATTACAGTCCGTGCTTGAGATTTTTGAATCAAAATAATTTTTTTCTTTGCAAGTCTTAGAAGAGTAATAAAGAGAGTAACTTCTCTTATCTGGAGAGCCCTCAGGATTGAGAGAAGGGATGTTTCTCCTCCTTCTTCACTTATATATGAAACTATCTTTTCCTCCAGTGGATTCAGCATGACCGCGTCGGGATTATAATCAAGAACAACAGTAACTATATAACCTAAATTGGATTCATCCATAACTTCAATAAAAAAAGGAGTGGTCTTAATGCCTTTCACTATCAATTCTTCTATGTTAATATCCACTCTCTGGATATCATCCACAATATCCTTACCCTCTAAAAAATAGAATTTACCTTTTTTATACTGGAAAAGAGAAATTACAATACCTTCCAGTTGCGTCTTAATTCCAACATCAAGATCACCTGGTCTTATAAATCCCTTCTCCACAAGAATACTACCAAAATGTTTACCAGGTCCCACTTCTTTACTTGCCTCAATAAACTGTTCCTTGGTAATTTTCCCTTCCCTGATTAGTGTTTCTCCCAATCTATCATCGTCAATAGATGACTGGGCAAAAATAACCTCTCCATTCCTGAGGTACAGCGTTTTTTGAATATTATCCTCAAAATCAAAATTAAGTATGCCAGACTTCATTGAAAGGTGGAGAATATCAAGTACCTCAGGCACTAAAAAACTTCTAATATCTCCCCATAATGTCATATAGACAGGACCTTCGGAAGTTATAGTTTCCTTTCTTTTTAAAATAAGTAATTCAGACCCGCTAAAGATCAAAGAAAATTTACCTTTTTCAGGATGAAAAGTCCTTGGTAAAGCTGATTTCGGAATTTTTAATACAAAATATTCACTCTTTTCCATTTGCCCCTCTCAAAACTTGCTTACTATTATTCTATAAAAAGAAAAAAACTCCGTCAAACTAATTAAGGTACCTACCAAGTAAAAGGATAGAAGCAGTGAAATAGGTTAGTATTCCGATAATATCCATCGTGGTGCTTATAAATGGTCCAGTGGCAACTGCAGGGTCAACATGGATAGATTCAAAAAAGAGAGGAAGAGAGGTACCAATGAGAGAAGCTATTGTCATCTCAGCAGTCATGGAAACAACAATAACCATTGTAAAAATTGGAATATCTGAAGCTCTTACTGCGGCAATTACTCCTACTAAAATACCATAAATTATTCCCAGAACCAGGCCACTCAGTATCTGCTTTTCAAGAATCTCAAGAGAATCTTT
>JALTID010000192.1 GCA_027004335.1 bacterium | reverse complement strand
AAATGACCCTACCTGACCCATTTCTCTGAAATGGGTCAGGTAGGGTCATTTATCTTGTCCCGATGTCACCATCGGAATCCAGCGGCCTACCCGGGGGCTTACAGCCGGGCTAGCCACCCCCTATTTGGCCTTGCTCCAGGTGGGGCTTGCCTTCCCCTCCGATGTTACCATCGGAGGCGGTGGTCTCTTACACCACCTTTTCACCCTTGCCGCTCCCGATGGTCAGTTACAGCTGATCATCGGGAGGATAGGCGGTCTATTTTCTGTGGCGCTTTCCCTCTTCCCGCCCTTAACGGCGGGAAGGGTTGGTGTTACCAACCACCCTGCCCTGTGGAGTCCGGACTTTCCTCCCCGACCTGACATTCAAATGTCCATCGGGGCGACCCCGGTACCGGACCCTTCCATATATATTATATTCATTTTTAAAATTATAGGGACAAGAAATTTTTTATTCCATCCGATTAATTCTTATACGGATCGCCCTCAACCATCTCCGCTGGAAGAGAAAATAATTATCTGTTAAACTAACATCTTAGAAACAGCTCTATTTAAAATGAAGCTCTTTAAGATTTTTGTGAAAGATGAGAAACCATTCTTTGACCTCATTATCGCTTACAGAGAAGCGATAGGAGTAGTGGACATTAAAGGGCTTGATAAATTTCTTAAGAACACTTCCTCAAAAAAAATAATTTTTGTATCTAGAGAAGAACCAACTGCTGGAGTAAAAGAATTTCTTGAAGATATTCCCTGGAAGGATATAGTAGAGTTTAAAACCACTGAAAAAATTTTTAAAGCAGTAAGCAAGCTAAGAAAGCAATTTGAGGAGAAAAAAGTAAAGGTGATCAATCTTGATGAATTTGGAGAGCGACCCTATCAGTACGACGCATGTTAAAAGGGAGGTAATAAAATGAATGGCCTTATCTGGGCGATTATTATGCTTGTCTGGTTGTGGGGAGGTTACTTTATCTACGGAAAAATCATAGAAAAGAAACTCATTCAACCCGATGACAGCAAATCCACCCCCGCTGTGAAATACAACGATGGGGTGGATTACTCCCCGGCGAAAACCCCTATCCTCTTCGGACACCACTTTTCCTCAATTGCAGGAGCAGGACCTATTGTTGGGCCTATTATTGCAGTTCTCTACTTTGGATGGCTTGCAGCAAGTCTCTGGGTAGCATTGGGAGCTGTTTTCATGGGAGCAGTACACGATTTTACATCTCTCATGGTTTCAGTAAGAAACAAAGGCAATTCTATGGCAGATGTAGCAGAGGAAGTAGTCAGTCACCGGGCAAGAATAATATTTGCTATTTTCATCTGGATCACCCTTGTTCTTGTAGTGGCAGTCTTCGGTGTTGTCACAGCAAAAACCTTTATTGCTCAGCCTTCCATTGTCTTGCCCACTTTTATGTTAATTTTTATCGCAGTTTTTTTCGGATGGCTTGTATACAGGGCAGGTACACCCATCTGGCTCGGTACAGTTATAGCACTCCTACTAATAGCTTTCTTCCTTTATCTGGGAGATCTTTATCCTCTTCCATTACCAAGGACGGTCAATTTCACAATTTTTACATCCAGTGCTTCTATGACATGGTTCGGGATATTAATGATATACGCACTTTTTGCATCAGTCCTACCTGTATGGCTGCTTTTGCAGCCCCGGGATTACCTGAGTATGTGGCTGCTATTTCTGGGGATGGGCCTGGGATATTTAGGATTAATTTTTGCCCATCCCATCATAAATGCCCCTGCATTCACTCATTTTTCTACCAAGGTGGGACCTCTCTGGCCAATGCTCTTTGTGATAATTGCATGTGGTGCAATTTCAGGTTTCCACTCTCTTGTTGCAGGAGGCACTACATCCAAGCAGTTGGATAAGGAAAGCCACGGAAAAGTTATAGGTTATGGTGCAATGATAATGGAGGCAACCCTTGCTACTCTTGTCATAGTAATTGGTGCTGCCGCTCTCAAATGGGATCCCACCGGTACAGGAGGAGGAATCGGATACCAGTTCCTCATGACAAAAGCTAAAGGTGGTGGACCAATCACAACTTTCGCCACAGGATTCGGCCAGTTAGTAAAAGAGATACCTGGATTAAATACAAAAATTGGCATTTATGTAGGGATGCTGATGCTCAATGGATTTGTTATAACAACACTTGATACTGCTACAAGACTGGCTAGATTCATTCTACAGGAATTAACTAGGGATTCCATTCCCCTTGTTGCTAATAGATGGATAGCTACAATAATCACAATAGCTTTTGCATGGTACTTCGGCGCTTCAGGCAGCTGGAAAACCATCTGGCCTGTTTTCGGCGCATCCAACCAGTTAGTGGCAGCTTTAACACTCACAGTTGTAAGTGCCTACTTCCTCGGAGTAAGAAAACCTTTTGCATATACTGTTATTCCAGCAATTCTCATGTTACTCACAACAATGGGAGCTCTGGCATTCCAGTTTTATAAATTTGTCTGGATCAAGCCTAATATTACTATTGCTATAACTGCTGCGGTCCTATTTCTGCTGGCTTTCTTCATCTTCTGGGAAGCAAGGAATGTATTTGTGGGTCTCTTTAAAAAGCATGAAGTTCAGGGGTCCTGAGACCCCTTTTTTATCTCTTCAAGTATTTCTCTCATATTGTCCTTGTGGGTTCCCCTCCAATAGATTCTGCCGCAGGAAGGACACATAAAAAATTCATCTCTTGTCTTAAAAATGTAAGAGGGAACTTTTCCTCTGACATCCTCTTTTTTTACCCCTATCAGAGGGACATTACACTCAATACATCTTGTAAAAGCATTTTCAAGGGGATCAATATCATAGGCCTTAACTACTTCAATTGCCTGATTAAACGGCATTTCATCCTGGATGATTAAAAAATCAGCATACCTTAATGAGGTGATATTCTTCTTTCTTGTAAGAATAACTCTGTTTTCCTCCTTGGCTATTTCAATAAGTTCAGAAGGTACCGAGGTTCTTGCAAAAACACAATCAAGTCCCATCATCCTCAGGAGCCTGCATAATTTGCCCAGGTTCCGATCCGCCACAAATTTTTTTTTAATATTTTTCTTCTGTTCCCTTGTCATTTTTTTCATAATATCATAATATTTTTTAGCATGAAAAAGATATTTGGATTGTTAATTATTATTTTTTTTGTGGCAAGTTGCTCCAGCAACAGGGAAGCAAAAATACCCGAATTTTCCTACGACCCCCTTGCAGGGAAATTAGTGTACCCCATCCAAGTTACCAATTATGGAATAGCTGGCTTCTGGAGGGCAGATCCAGAGTTTCAATTTAAAAAAATGGAAGAAGCGGGGCTCCAGATAGTAAGAAGAGAAATAACCTGGAGAGATATTGAAAAGACTCCCGGAAATTTTGATTTCTCAAAATATGATCAGGTTGTTAATCTTGCCCTCTCCCATCGTCTAAAATTCCTTGGGATCCTTGCATATGGGAATTGGTGGGCTTCAGAGGAGGGGAGAGAGTTTCACAGTTACGATGCGAATTTCTTTCCTCCAGATAACTTAGAAGATTTTGGAAATTATGTAACAATGACTGTTTCCCACTTCAAAGGCAGGATCAAAATGTGGGAAGTGTGGAACGAGCCCAATGGAGGCTATAGATTCTGGAAAAGTTCTCTCACAGGTGATCCTGAAAAATATGGAGATCTGTTGAAAGTTGCCTACACCAGAGTCAAAAAAGTATGTCCTGAATGTACCGTTTCCTACGCTGGACTCTTTTACCATCAGGAAGTTATTGAAGGAGCGCCCCTCTACCTTGAAAAAAGCTTTGAATACCATCCTGATCTTGGTAACTACTTTGATGTTATGGCATACCACCCCTATCCCTTCTATCCACCACTTGCAGCCCCTGAGAGCGATCAGTTTCTTGAAACTCCAATATATGACATGAATTACAACATGTTGAACATACTCAAAATTAACGGATATACCAAACCCCTCTGGATCACAGAAGTAGGCTGGCCCACAATTTATTCTCTCTCTCTTACGGATCAGGCAAACTACCTGGTAAGAAGCTTCGTCTTAGCCTATGCCACAGGTGCAAGCATGTATCTGTATTTCACTTTCTGGGACGGAGACCTTTCAAAAGCTCTGGTACCACCAGAAGCAAAATTTGGACTTTTTAATTATCCATATTCCACAACCGACTATGAATCACTTGCAAAACCAGGATGGTTTGCATATAAAACAGTAGTCAAAATCCTGGGGGGAAAATGGACATCGGGGGAATGTAACAGGGTTAAATTTGATCCTGCAGGGCAGTATTCGCTGAAATTTACATCTTCGACAGAAGAGATATGTGTGGTATGGCAATTAGCGGGAAAGAATAAGCTACATTTTATAGGAAAATCTCCTGACGAAGTGCTTGATATTTATGGCAATAAAAAAACAACAGCCTGCATTTCTCCATCTCCGCTTTACCTTATATGGAACAAACTGGATCAAAAGTGAAAACTGCTATCCTTGTGCTCACATGGAACAATACAGAGGATACACTGGATTGTATCAGAAGTATTCTCAAAAATTGTTCTCTTCCCCAACAAACTTCCTTAATAATCATTGATAATGCTTCAGAAAAAGAAGAACTTGAAAGATTGATCCTTTCAATAAAAAAGGAAAAGATAAGTTACTCAATTATCATGGAAGGAGAAATGCCTGCTGAGATAGAGTTACCCTCCCTACCTTCAGGAATTACTATATTGCGGAACAGCAAAAATTTTGGTTACGCAGGAGGAAATAACAGAGGTATAATGCTGGCACTCAGGGATTCATCTATTGAGTACATCTGGATTTTGAATAATGATACAATAATGGAAGCTGGTGCTATGGCAGAGATGCTGAAGGTGGCAGAAACAAACAAAAATTATGGATTCATTGGCTCTGTCTTGCTCTATCATCGGGATCCCGAAATAATACAGGCTGTGGGAGGTGGGAGATTTCTTCCCTTTTTAGGTGGAGCAATTCTCTTCATGAAAGGAGAAAAAATCACAGGGGGAAAATTTAAAAACCTTGACGAAAAAAAAATTATAAAAAAAATTAATTACATAATGGGGGCTTCAATTTTAATAAAAAAAGAGACAATAACTGAAATAGGGCTGATGGATGAGACTTTCTTCCTCTACGGGGACGAGGTGGATTGGCAATTAAGAGCTATAAAACAGAATTGGAGGATAGCCGTTGCATTAAAAAGTCACATCTACCACAAAGAAAGCAAGAGCATAAAAAGAAAAAGCGTTACCTACTTTTACAATTTTTCTCGTAGCAATACGATCTTGATTAGAAAGCATTTTAACCCTATTTTCATCTTTACAGTTGCACTTTACCAATTTTTCAGAGGAGTTATGACATTCAAAATTAAAAATATTATCTTCATATTAAGAGGAATAATAGATGGTTTCCGTACAAAAATTGACCTTAACAAAATATAATGATAAGATAAGGAGAAACTCTTTTAAAGGGGGCCAAGATGAAGTCTCAAAGGGTGGGAAGGGATGTTAAGGAATTTTCAAAATTCCGTCCCAAAGTCATCAGTGATTATATCACCGTTAGGGTGATAAAAACTGATGGGGAATTTTACAATATAAAAAATCCAAGGCAGCTCCGTTACCTTGTTCTTGATTCCGATGAGTTTTATATCTTTGAAAAAATGAATGGGAGAGAGAATTTTGAATCTTTAGTGACTCTCTACTTTGAAAAGACCCGTCAACTTGCCACTACACGGATTAAGAATCTGATAATAAAATTAGCAGAAAAGGGATTTCTTGAAAATGCCAATCAGCTCTGGCAGATAATTTCAAAACCTGCTCATAAGAAGAGCACAGAGGATCTCTTTGCATCACTCCTGAAAGGAATAAAACTTTTCCAGTCAGGATACTATAGGGCAGAGGGATTCTTTGAGGGATTTTATAATTCCATAGGAAAATATTTTTTCAGCCCCTACGCAATCTTCCTCGTTTTAATATTAGCTACTACTGGCATCATACTTTTCTTTCACCAGATCTCTTCTACACCCCATTATCTCTTTCAAATAAATGATTCTTATGGAGCAGGTTTCACCTATACTTACTTTCTTATCATCGCCACAATTATTCTGGAAGCTTTAACCAGAGGGAGTAGTCTAAAAGCCATAAATAGGGGTGTCCTGAACTTCAAGCTGTATTTCCCTTATGGACTTTTTACCACCGATATTCTGGATGATGATTCTCTTATGGCATCAAGAAAAGAAAAGATTTTTTATTTTTTCAGTTACATAACATCATTGATTGTACCCATTGCATTTGTTGCACCGTTTCTTATCCTCTATGAGGGAGAATGGAATACATATACTCAGGTATCCCTCATTACCGTTTTTGTTTCACTATTTCTTCTTTATCTGGCTATAAACCCCTTTATAGAAAGCCCTGGTATCAAGCTCACAGAGGAAATATTCAATCTTTCCACCTTAAGAAAAAGAACAGCCACCTTTTTCAGAAAACGGTTCTTTATGGGAAAACTCACCTTTTCAAAAGATTTTTACAGGGAAGAACTTATCTACACCCTTACCGGCCTCTACGGCCTCTTGTGGCTTGCCGGACTCATCTATATCTCATGGAAACTCTTCAATATCCTTTTTTACTATGATGCATTAGAAAGAATTTACTATTTAAATCCCACATTTGGAAATATTTTTATTTTTGAAGCAACAGAATATAAGATTTTTACCGTGCTTCTTCTCTTGACCCCTGTGATTTTAGGAATAATCTTTGCTATATACCTTGCCTACCTTTTTATAAAATTCATAGTAGAATTTGCAGAAGAGATAGTACGAGTTTTAACCTCTGGGAAAGGATCTATATCTCCATTCTCATCAGAAATTTTTTCTGAACTCAAAGAGGTTCCACTCTTTGTAGCTCTCGGTGAAGAGGAATTAAAAGAAGTGGCGAAGCACCTTAAAGTTGAGAAATTTCCTAATGGAAGAAATATTGTTACACAGGGAGAGAAGGGAGATAAATTTTATACTATAAAATCAGGATGGGCTAATGTTATCTATGAAGGTATCAGTGGAATGGAAGATATCGTGGCAGAATTAGGACCGGGTGATTGCTTTGGAGAAATTGCACTTATTGAGAATGTAAAAAGAACCGCTACTGTGAGAGCAAAAACAGATACAGAACTAATCTCCCTTGACAAAGAAACATTTAAAAAGCACTTTGTGGAAACATTTGGGACAGGAGAAAAGATCACTTTCATCATCAGGACATCACAGTTTCTCAAGAGACTGCCCCTTTTTGCTGATTTCTCTTCAAAAGAACTATTTGAGATTATTTCAAAGATGCAATCAATGGAAGTTGGGCCAGGGACAATAATCATAAAACAAGGAGAAATTGGAGATAAATTCTATCTTCTTCAGGAAGGAGAAGTAGAAGTAATTCTCGAGCAAATTACTGAAGAGGGATATAAAGAAATTAAACTGGCAGAACTTGGTTCTGGTTCATACTTTGGAGAAATTGCACTTCTGAAAAATGTTCCAAGAACAGCCACAGTTAAAGCGAAAACTGCATGCAAATTGCTCTGGTTGGATAAAGAAAACTTCCTTGAAATTTTCAGGAAGCATCTGGGGGCAATTTCAGAAATACTGAAAGTTACTGAGAGGAGACTGGAGGAACAGAAGAAATTCAAAGG
>JALTID010000191.1 GCA_027004335.1 bacterium | reverse complement strand
CTCATAACCCTTATGATAATCATCAAGAGTAAGAAAATACTTTAAATCACCACCCGATGAAAAAAAGTCTCGCGATACGGAAGATATAACCACCCCAAGGATGGTTTCATCCCTATCTGCATCAAGAATTATTTCCGTGAGAAGATCAAGGGTCTCCGGATCAATAGCGTTTCGCACCCCAGGCCTATTGATTCTGGCAATAACATAGATGTCACTTTTCTCAGTAACCACTTTTTTTTCATTCAAGATCGAATTCATGTTTCACCAATCTCTTTCCAATTATTAATCTCTGGATTTCGCTGGTCCCCTCTATTATGGTCATTAACCTTGCGTCTCTAAAGTATCTCTCAACATCAAACTCATTGGAATATCCAAAACCCCCAAAAACTTGAACAGCATCCCTCGTAATTTTCTCCACCGCTTCAGTAGCAAAGAGCTTCGCCATTGATGCAGCTTTTGCATAATCCATCCCCCTATCCTTTTTCCACGCAGCTCTATAAATAAGCATTCTAGCAGCCTGAATATTAACAGCCATGTCAACAATCTTACTACGAATTTCCCCAAAATCATATATCTTTTTACCAAAAGCTATTCTATCCTGTGCATATTGATATGCAGCCTCATAAGCAGCAATGGCTACTCCAAGAGCTCTTGCTGCCACTACGATTCTCCCATCATTCAAAAGATGCATAACTGAATAGAAACCACCTTCTTCAGGTCCAAGCCTGTTCTCCACAGGAATTTCACAATCTTCAAAAATCAACTCCGCTGTCGGAGAAGGATTGTTGCCCAGTTTTTTTATCACTCTCCCTATCTTGAATCCTGGAGTCCCCTTCTCCACAAGAAATAACCCTATCCCTTTGTATCCTTTTGAAAAATCAGTCTGGGCAACAAGGGTAATAACATCAGCAACAGGGCCATTGGTAATAAGAGTTTTTATACCATTAACGACATACTTATCACCTTTTTTTCTGGCAATTGTTCTGATGTTTTTTAAATCAGATCCAGCAGAAGGCTCGGTGGAAGCAAAAGCAAAGATCTTTTCACCCCTCATGGCAGGTTTAAGAAATCTATCCTTCTGCTCCTCTGTGCCAAGATGGAGAATCGCCTCTGTTCCTATAGAAGACTGGACAATCAGCGGCCCTGCGATTCCTGAATTGACCCTACCAAGCTCTTCTGCATAAATTACAAAGGCAAGCATGTCAAGGCCGGCTCCTCCGTACTCCTGGGGGTAGGTGATTCCAAAAAGACCCAGTTCCCCGAATCTTTTGAAAAGATGTACTGGAAACTCCCCTTTTTCCTCTGCTTCATCAACATAGGGGAGCACCTCTTTTTCAAATATCTTACGGAACTGCTCCCTGTATATTTTATGTTCTTCATCAAGGGAAAAATCCACTATCCCCTCCAATTTTTGTTGATTATAATGTCAATTTTCCTTTTTTTCAATATAATTCCTATAATTTTTCAATACATAATCCTTCTCCTCCTCTAAGCCCTTAAGTCCAGCATTAATTTTTGCTCTTAGGATATCCTCAAGGATACTTCCTATGATGGGGCCTTCAGGAAATCCCATTTCAAGGAGGATCTTCCCAGTTATCTCTATTTTCATATACCTTCCCTCCTGAAGATAGGATGATAGAAGCTTCTTCTTATTTTCATCTTCTGTAAGAGAAAAATAGTACAGGATCGATTCCAGAGAAAATCCTCTCAATTTTATCACTACATCACCCATTGAAGGTTTATTGGAAAGGATCTGCTCCATTTTTCTGACTTCCTCATATATCTTTTTAATCTTTTTTACATCCTCATCGGGAATTTGAATTATCTGAAGAAACTGCTTCTTTTCCCTTTTGCCCACATCACTGAGAAAAGCAACCCAGTAGATTAGAGAAGAAGAAAAAAGCTCACCTTTATACAGGAGCTTAAACCATTTAATAACTTCTCTAACCTTCTGGAATAAATCATATTTTTTACCACGATAAGTATATTTCCTGAAAAATCTATTCAGGATGTCTATTCTCTCCATGAGAAGAATAATCTCCACCACTTTCTCCTCCTCCATGATTCTGTTGAATTCATGGAACAATCTCCTGCTGGGGAATCTCCTGAAAATATCCATTTCAAGAGCGTTTTTAATAGCTTTAATGGTACTCCTGCCTATTCTGAAATCCAGTTTACCCGCAAATCTGACAGCCCTTAAAATCCTTGCTGGATCTTCAATAAATGAAAGCTGATGGATAATTCTTATGATCTTCTTTTTTATATCATAGTAACCCTGAAAAGGATCAATCAGCATACCAAAATCATCAGGTGAAAGTGAAGCAGCCATTGCATTGATAGTAAAATCTCTCCTGTAAAGATCCTGATATAAGGATCCCTTTTTTACCTTAGGATAAGAGATACTATCAGGAGTATAGTATTCCAGTCTTGCACTGGAGAAATCAAGATGGAGTTTTTCATCCACAACAACCGTGGCAGCACCAAATTTTTCCCATGGGGTAAATTTATATCCATACTCTTTTGCAAAAATTTTCGCAACCTCTATTGCATCTCCCTCTACCACTAGATCAAGATCAAATACAGACTTTCTTAGAATAATATCCCTCACACTCCCACCCACAAGGAAGACTCTCATTCCTGATCTCTCTGCTACTCTTCCAATACTTTTTAAAAGCTTAATCTTGTTCTTCCCAAGAACATTGGCCATAATACTTCTTATATCCTTCCTGCTACTTAACAAAATCCCTCCGGGAATATCTTCAACTCCAGAAATTATCCTTATTAATTCCTTTCTGGTTATTCCCCCTTCAGGTCTCCGCTCAGAATCCACCACAGGTACAAATCTCTGATTTTTCTTCAACATAACTCTTTTTACTTCTTCAATAGTAGCACCCTTAGAAACAGCTCCAATATCTGTGAGCATGAAATCCTTTACCTTTGCATTTCCAAGACCATGATAAATTAACTTATCCACAATTTGTCTTGTTATCAGTCCGGTAAGTTTTCCAGTTCTATTTATCACAGGAATCACATTAAAATTATAATAGTTGAAAAGCCTCAATATATCTTCTATTCTTCTCCCTTCTCCAACAGTTACAAGGGGGGAAAACATAATGTCAGATGCCTTTAATCTTTCCTCTCCTGTGGAAATCAACTCCCTTTTTAATCTTGATAGTATCTCCTCTGCAACGATATTTTCCAGTGTTGCAGAGGCAGCCTTATGGTGTCCTTTTCCTCCAAATTTTTCAATAACAGGCAAAACATCATAATCTGACTTCCTGCTTCTTCCAATGATCATAGCTTTTCTTCCAATATCAAGTACAATATAGGCTGCATCTAATTCAATGGCATTCATATAGTGATTTATGACCATTGAAAGATCCTGAATATGGTATTCAGATTTAATAACAACTAACCCTACTACAATTCCGTTCAGATTTATTATCTCCCCTTCGGAGATCAT
Organism: bacterium; assembly: GCA_027004335.1. Lineage (GTDB taxonomy): Bacteria > JALSQH01 > JALSQH01 > JALSQH01 > JALSQH01 > JALTID01. The sequence goes on along the minus strand of JALTID010000191.1, from coordinate 4,328 downwards.
AAGCTGTAAAATTTCAAGCTGAAAAGGATTAAGTGCATTTTTCACAAATTCAGTGACGGTCTCAACCGAAGCACCACTTTTAACCAAGAAAGAAGCAGCCTGAAAATCCTTCTCAGTAAGACTTACAAAAGAAAAATAACCTGTATCTTCGTATATTCCTGCAAGGAGTGCGGTAGCAACCAAAGGTGGAACTTCAATACCTCTCACTTTCAAAAGTGAAGTCACTATTGTGGAAGCAGCACCAGCCTCTTCTATTATCTTTGTCGCCCCTGTGAAATTTTCTCTCCAAGGGTGATGGTCTATTACAACAATTTCCTTACCCTCAAAGGGAATAGGACACTTAACCTTCCCCATGCTCTGGGTATCAACAACTACGATCCTGCCAAAATCAGGAGGGAAATCCTTCTGAGAAAGAAGATCAGGAAAGTACTTTTCTATAAAGGCATAAAGCGGTTCTTCAAGATCAGGAGGTAAAAAAATAAAACTATTTTCAAAAAGTAATGAGGCTCCTATTGCCGACCCGAAGGCATCAAAATCTGTATGAGTATGTGGACAGATGAGAGTTTTACCCATCAAATTTTTCAAATAAACTTTCTTAATAACTTCCTCTTAACCTTTCAGCTTCTGCCAGTCTTTCAATGGCAATAGCATAAGCAGATTTTCTTAAATCAATATTTTCCTTCTTTGCAAGATCAATCACGGCTTTATACCCCTTTTCCATGATTCTTTCCATTTTCTGAAAAAATTCGTCTCTATCCCAGCGAAACTCCTGAAGATTCTGCACCCATTCAAAATATGAACCAATAACTCCACCTGCATTGGCAAGAATATCAGGAATAATTACGATCTTCTTCTCAAGAAGTGTTTTTTCCGCAGTAGGTGTAATTGGGCTGTTAGCTGCTTCAATGATCATTCTTGTTTTTATAAAATCAGCATTCTTCTCTTTGGAAATTGCACCTCCAAGGGCAGCAGGTATAAGAATATCAGTTTCAACTTTGAAAAGATCCTCTCTATCCAGAACTTCAGCAGCATCATAACCTTTAAGGGTTTTATTCTTGTAATAATACTCGTAAATCTCAGGAATATTCAGCCCTCCAGGATTAAAAAGGGCAAGATGCACATCACTTATAGCAACAATCTTTGCACCCATTCCATATAAAAATTTAGCAGTGTTTGACCCCACATTCCCGAAACCCTGAATAGCAATTCTCGCTCCTTTAAGCTCGATACCAAAATCTTTTGCCGCAAGAGAGGTTATAAAAGCCACTCCCCTTCCTGTAGCTTCCTCTCTGCCCGGTGCACCCCCCAGGGGAACAGGTTTCCCTGTAACAACTGCTGGAGTAAAGCCATGGGCCTTACTATACTCATCAAATATCCACGCCATTACCTGAGCATTGGTATTAACATCAGGAGCTGGTATATCCCTGAAGGGGCCAAGAATAAGCCCTATCCTCTGAGTGTATTTTCTGGTAAGTCTCTCTAATTCAGGCAAAGAAAGTTTTGCAGGATCAACCGTTACTCCACCTTTAGCCCCCCCAAATGGAATATCCATTAAGCCTGTTTTCAAACTCATCAATGCTGCTAACCCTCTGACCTCGTAGAGGTCAACCTCAGGGTGAAACCTTACTCCTCCCTTCATGGGTCCTCTCGCACCATTATGCTGAACCCTGTATCCCACAAAAACTTCAACATCACCGTTATCCATCCTTACTGGTACTTCAACGGTGATCTCCCTGAAAGGAAAAAGCAGATCTTTTTTCTCCGAATAAGTAATCCCGGTTATCCGCATTGTTTCTTCAAATTGAATCTCCACAATCTTATAGGGATGGATTCCTTCTCCTCTTTTTTCAGGTGCCCTCATCAAATACCTCCATTTTTTAACTGGTTAGAGAAAGTTTCAAGTCTCAATTTTTCCCTTTCTCCGAATGCAAAAAAATCTTTCAGCTCTATTCCGATTACAGGAACATTCAGCTTTTCTCTATAAATTATCTCATAATTTTGCCAGCTTGACAAAGTATAATAGAAAAAAATAAATCCCAAAAGTTTTTTTCTGGATGCAACACTATTAAAAAAAGCGACCCTATTAAGGGGGGAAGAAAGAAACTCCTGGTCTGTTAAAATTTCAGGTTGAACAAGCAAGCAGGGTGCTTCAAGAAACCCTATTCTGAAATACCTTAAAAGAATAACAAAAAGATGCGATGAAGGAGGGAATTCTCCCAATAGTCCTACAAGTGGCAGGGAGGAATTCTCCATTTTAAAGATCTCCGCCAGTACTCTTACACTCCCGGCAGAAAAAAAATCATAGAAGGCAGGCAAGAACTTGTGAGGGATAAATTTAGAATCTTCACACATTCCAGAATACTGATCTAAAAATTCATTCCATTTCCCGGGAAGATTCTTTTCATTACCGCTACCCAGCCATTTTAAAAAAACAGAGATTTCCCCCTCAAGATTCTCACTATATTTAAATAAAAAGAAATCCATGTTTTCAATAATTTCTACCGCACTCAGGATTTCTCTCATATCTGTAGGAACAGTTACAACAGCTTTTTTAATCCCTTCCTTTTTCAAAATAGGCCCAATAATAATCGGCAGGGAAGGGGAGTTGGTATCAAAACCTGCGGCGTAACCCTCCTCAAGAAGAGTTTCTATCCCGTCTCTATACTTCTCAATAAGCACAGGGGAAAAAACTGGCCATATTCTTTCAGCGATCACTTCTTTTAAGGGGATGTAGGAAAAGAAAGCCACCTTACTTGTTTTCATCACCCAACAATTTTTTTAACACTTCATCAGGATCAATTTTCTTCTGCTTCTTAGCAAGAGGTGGTGTTTTCTTCGGAGAAAAGAAGGTACAGAAATTAAAAATATCTTTCTCAGGAACATATTCAGCCATGGGTTCTCTGCATTGATTATGGGCATCTGGATCATAAAACTCACACTGGATACAGGAGTGAAGGTAGCTTCCGCAGTTAGGACAGAGATTCTCCCTCCCAACATAATCCACTTCAAGTTCTGCCCCACATACCTGACAGAAAATTTTCAAAGTTTCCACTCCTCTGTGCCATCAAGTGAGTAAATAAATTCCATAATCAATTTTACAGCATTGTCCATATCATCGATCTGGAGAATCTCCACTGGAGAATGCATATACCTGAGAGGCACACTTACAAGACCTGTGGCTACACCAGCTTTAGTAAGCTGAATTACATTAGCATCTGTACCAGTCCCCCGGGGAGCTGCCTCTATCTGAAGGGGTATTTCTTTTTCCTCAGCAATTTTTTTAAGTCTCTCAAACACAAGAGGACTTATATTGGGGCCTCTTGATATGACAGGGCCACCACCAAGCTTCATTTCACCTACTTTTTTAGGATCCAGATCAGGCTGATCAGTGGCAAAGGTAACATCTATTGCAATCCCCACATCTGGAGATATTCCGAAAGCAGATGTTTGGGCTCCCCTCAGACCTATTTCCTCCTGAACACTCACAACACCATAAACAGAATAGGAAGGTTTTTCTCCACCATTTTTAATTCTTCTGCCGATTCCTCTTAATACTGAAGCAACTACATAGGCACCCATTTTATCATCAAAAGCTCTTGCAACCAGGCGATTATTCAGGATCTCAATCATAGGCACATCAACCACACCTGCATCACCAACAGAAACATACTCCTCCACTTCAGATTTATCTCTGGCACCAATGTCAATATACATATCTTCAATTTTAACTGCCTTTTCCCTATCTTCCTGTTTTTGAAGATGGATGGGTTTCCTGCCAATCACACCCCTCACTTCACCCTTTTTGGTGAAAAGCACAACTCTCTGCCCCATAATATGTTGAGCATCTACCCCACCAACCGCTGAAAAATATATAAATCCTTTATCATCAACATAGTTCACCATTACCCCTATCTCATCCATATGACCTGAAAGCATGATCTTCCTATCAGTTCTACCTCTGATAACTCCCCAGCTATTGCCCATAACATCACTATCCACTTCATCCACAAGATCCTTGATCTTTTCTTTAAAAGCTTTTCTGCAGGGATCTTCAAAACCGGAGGGGCATGCCGATGCTGTCAAAGCTTCCATAATTTCTCTGTCTTCACTCCACATTTTTAAAACCTCCTTTTCCGCTTTAAACTTTTCCTCTTCAACCTTATATTTTTACCACAATGACAAAGAAATTACAAAAAAATTACCATATTAGAATGATTTTCAATATTTTAATGAAATTTTTTAAAAAAATAACTTGATTTTTTAAGAAAACTGGTGGTATACTTTATTAAGATGGTAAAGATTGAAAATGGAAGGGGAGAATAAAAATA
>JALTID010000190.1 GCA_027004335.1 bacterium | reverse complement strand
CCACATTTCTCCCTATTTTTTTGACCATTTCAAAAATTCCTTTGAAATTTGTCATTAGATTCTTTGTATCCTCTGTTATTTCATGGATATTAGAGGAAAACTCCCCTGTTACTTCATCTTCCTCATCTTTAATAAGTTCCGAAAAAGCTTCTTTAAATTGCTCTCTAAATATTGTAGCTTTTTTAATCGCTCTTCCTCTAAAGGTTGAGAGTTTTTCAAGGATTTCATGAGTCATTGCGATGGATTCTCCAGTTAATTCTGCCAATGCCTGAATCTGATTGGCAATTACTGAGAAACTCTTTCCTTCCTCTTCAGCATGAGAAGAGATAATGGAAGCATTTAAGCTTAAGATCTTAGTATCTTCCGACAGTTCATAAACGAGATTCAGTACCTTTTCCAGTTCTTCTAAGTTGATATAAAGGTTGGTGAGATACTTTTCCATTTTTTCCAGTGATTCCATTAATTCCATGTGAATTCCCCATAGATTTTTGGAGAATACGCCGTTTCTTGTTTCATGGAGAGAGATCTCGCGCTGAGACAGATCTATTCCGGAGATGGTGGTCATAATGGATTGTGAGATGCCAGTAATTATTGAAAATCTTTCATTAAACCTTTTAACAAAATTTCTTATTATTTTTAAGGAAAGAAGAAGAGAATCAATATATTGTAAATTTTCTTCAAGTTTCCTTTTGGTAAAATTTGCGTTTGAAATTATAGTTGAAATTACCCCTTTTGTTTTGCCTGTAGCTATTGTAAGTATTTGATTTTCCTCTCTTCCGAGAGATGTAGCATATAATTCAGGAATTCTACTTTTTATCTTTTTAATGGTTTCATTTTGGGAAATTAGGAGCTTTTCCTCATTGTTTATCTGTATTCTGGAATTAATTAATGCTTCTTCCATTGCAGCAAATAGTGCTGAAAGCTCATTGATGTTGTTTTCAATAAAAAGTGAAACCTGTCTTGCATCAGCAATGGAATTTTTAAAGTGATCATGAACCTGATTTAAATAGGCACCGATGTCTCCTAATTCGTCATCAGTGTAGATTATTAAGCCTTTTTTGAAATTTCCTCTTTTTACTCTTGCAAGGTAGATACGCAGGGCATTTATAATCCCCTTCCAGTCATTTGCGGCAAGATACACAATGGAGCCTACCATAAGAAGAATGAGGATAAAGAAAATTGTGTAATCTTTCACTACACTTAATGTAGCTTCAGAAAATGTGTTCCATTTTTTCCATATGATGAAGCGGGTACCATCTTCTCTCGGATCTGATGGAACAACCAAATAGTCTTCAGAGGGTATTGCAGAATCAACTGCTTGGCGATAAAGTGATTTCTGGATTTCTGAGGGAAGAGGGTCACCTGAAATCTGTATTCCCATGGAGTTTACTGAAGTTAAATGGTAAACAGGGAAATCTTCCTTTATAAGTTTAAAAGGATCTTTTTCTTTCTCATACATTATAATTGCTTTTGTTAGTAATTGTTTCATAAAGGAAATATTTATATCCCTCCTTACCTGAATAACCTGATTGGTTCCCCATGTACCTATGATGCCAGCAGAGTAGGCGATGAGTCCCAAAAAGATTAGAAAAATCTTTTGTTGAAGTGATAGAGTAAAACCTTTTTGAATGATTTCCTCTTCTTTAGATTCTACCAATTTTTCACCTATTATTCTCATAGGAGCGATGAGAGCATTTCTTAGAAAGTACCATTGAAAGAGATGGGTTATGATTATAGTGAGAATGAAAGTTAAAGTGATGACTGCGAATTTTGAAAGAGATACGAGCCCGGAAGAGTAGAAAATGAAAATTATTAGAGTTCCGGCCAAGAACCATAGAAGGAAAGATGCTCTTGTAAAAGAATATGCAGCTCCTTTTCCCTCAAGAAAGACTCTTTTAAGTTCAGGAATTGGTACTAACTTCCCGAGAGTTAAATCTTCTGCAGACTTAAGAAGAGGATAAAGGAATTTCCTTTTTAACCAGAAACTTGCGAATAGAATAACTCCCATGAATAGCGTGATACCTATGCCGAGCCAGAATATCTCACTTAAGGTGTACTGAGCAATTAAAAGATAAGTTCCAACAAAAAGAAGAACAGTCAGGAGATTAGATAGAACCAATGCTCTGTTTAAGCGTTCTTCTGTCTTAACAAGATTCATTTTTTTAACCTGAAAAATTTAATTCTCACACTTCCAGGTTTTCCCATCAAACCAATATCTTTGTTGTTTTTAAATATTCTAACTTTCCCTCCGTTACCTGAAATAACCCCGATGATCTTTTCCCCTTTGATTCTAATTTCTTCTCCCTCTTTTAAGAATAAGCTTTCCCATTGAGATCTGTCAAGTTTACAGGTCTCATCTGAACAGTAACCAACCCAAACAGGTTTTCCTCCAGTGTTTTCACCCTTAAGAACAATCAGGAATTCTCTGTGCAGCTTGTTAACAGGTGCTGTTACAGGGCTTTCGTTTTCGGCTGCCACTTCGGTTATTTTTGTAGGGTATGTTACAGCTTCAGAGTATTTGTTTTTTGCAAAAGTCTGTTCCCCCATACTCAGTTTAGAATTATTAGAAGTAAGGATAACAATTCCAACTATAAGGGCTACAGCAATTAGGGAGAATATGAGAAAAAGATATGGAAATTTCTTTTTTCGCTCAATTATTTTTTGATTTTTAAACTCGTTCTCTCTTCTTTCTTGGACATACTGTTTGTACATGGAGGTAACTTCTTCTTCATTTAACCCAAGATACTTAGCATAATTCCTGATAAAGCCTATAGCAAACACCTCTGCAGGCAATTTTTCAAAATGATTTTCTTCTATTGCTTTTAAAAATTCCATCCCTATTTTTGTTGCATCAGATATATCTCTGAGTGAAATTCCTCTTCCTTCTCTTTCTTTTTTAAGAAAGCCTCCTACATCAGTCACCTTTCTCCTCCAAGAAGTTTGAGGTAATTTTCTGCTTCTTCCGAGAGAGGCGAGTCAGGTATGATCTGAGTGACTTTTTTAAATTCCTTGTAAGCCTCTTTTTTTCTGTTGAGTTTTAAATAGAGGAGTCCAAGGTTGAAATAGGCTTCAGCGTATTGCGGACAATACTTTACAGACTTTTTTAACTGAGCCTCTGCATCTATGTATCTTTTCTCAGCCCAGTATATTAGTCCTAAGTTTTTTCTTGCAATGCATAACCTTGGATTTCGTGCAAGGGCTTCTTTTGTGAATGTCTCAGCTTTAATATATTTTCCTAAGTTGTAGTAGGCCCATCCTATATTCTGCAGAGCTTGTTCAGGGGTTGAATAGAGAAGGTTGCTCAGGGCTTTTTCAAATTGTTTTATTGCAAGATGGTAATATCCTTCTTTTGAATATGCGACCCCCAAGTTGTTGTGAGCTTCTGAGAAATCAGGTTTAAGGGATACAGCTTTTTTAAAATTTTTTTCAGCATCTTTTAAATCCCCCAGTCCAAGATATGCAAGGCCAATAGCATTATATAATTGAGGGTCATTCTGTCTTAACTTCTCAGCTTTTTCCAAGGTTTCCAGAGCTGCTCTGAAATTATTTGTGGCTAAAAATGAAACTCCCAGTCTAAGGTAGGCTCTGTATTTTTTTTCATTTTTTGAAAGAGCTCCTGTCGTGGCACAGCTTGCAATAAAAATTAGCAGTAGAAAAGTAGCTATCTTTTTCATATAGTGCTCCTTATTAAAATCAAAAGCCGGCGAGAAATAATAGGAAGACCCTGAGGTTTCTATCTTTATCCATCTTTTCTTTTACCATATCGGGTGAGAGCTCCACTCCTGATAGTTTTCTTTTTTCTATTTTCTCCTTGGATGCTTCTGTTATCTCACTGATTTCATGGATTGTTTCAAGGTTTTCTTCCAGGACTTCTACATCAACTTCGTCATTTTCTGCTTCTTCTTTTTTCTCCCCTTTTTCAAAAAACTTTGAAAGATCCAGATGAAAAGGAGGCATTGATTCCATGAGCTTAATTCTTTCCATTTCGGGAAGTTTTCTGAAATCTGTATTTTCCATGAGAAAACCCATACTTTCAAGAAAGTAAAGTCCATCATCCCTTACCTGCATGTAGTTACTTTTGGTTACTGGAACATTGCTTTTGTAAATGATCCCTTTTCCTGAATCTTTCAGGAAGAAGTAGAGGTAAATCTGGATCTCGCCGCTTCTGTTCAGAGATACTAAATAAGCGTCACTCATCTCTCCCTGAAGTCCAGGGATTTGAACAAGACTTTCGTTTGTTGGTCTATAAAGTTCAAGTATTTCTTCTTTGTTTGTGTCTACATATTTTAATGAGGGATCAATTTGAAACATTTTATTCCTCCACCTGACAAAAGGATAAGAATTCTTGAAACCTTTTTTCTATTTCCTCTTTACTGATTTTTCTCAGTTTATTAAAACTGAATTCTTCCACATTGAAGCTTGCCATAACACTTCCATATACTACTGCTTTCCTTAATTTTTTTGTATCTCCTTTCATGGCAAGGTATCCCATGAGTCCTCCAGCAAAAGTATCACCAGCTCCTGTGGGATCAAAGACCTCTTCCAGTGGATAGGCAGGGACAAAAAAAGTTTTGCCATTTTTATCAAATACAAGTACGCCATATTCTCCTCTTTTTATTATCACATAATCGGGCCCCAGGTCAAAGATTTTTCGTGCCGCTTTAACAAGATTGTACTCACCTGTGATTTCTCTTACCTCTGCTTCATTTATTGTTACTGCATTTACCAGTGAAAAAGCTTCTTTAACCTTCTCTGGTTTTGATTCTATCCAGTAGTTCATTGTATCTGCAGCGGAGAATTTAAGGTTTTTCATTTGATTTATGATTCTTATCTGCAGTTCTGGATCGATGTTTGCGAGGAAAAGAAACGATTCCTCCGTATATGCTTCGGGAAGAGAAGGGCTGAACATGGTGAGGACATTGAGCTGAGTTTCCAGTGTGTGAGCTTCATTCAGATTATAATCGTAGTATCCCTTCCAGCGAAATGTTTTCCCCTTCTTTATCTCAATTCCAGAAAAATCTACTCCTTTTTCTTTGAGAAACCCAATTTTTGAGAGATCAAAGTCTTCTCCTATAACGGCAACGAGCTTGACAGGAGAAAAGAAGCTGGCTGAAACAGTAAAATAGAGAGCGGACCCTCCTAATGCATTTTCCATTTCACCAAATGGAGTTTTTATTGAATCATAAGCTACTGTACCTGCTACTACTATTGCCATTTTATTTTATGTATTTTCCTATTATTGGTTCTAATTTTTCAATTGTTTTCCTTGGTATTTTATCTCTATTTGTGATTATTGCATCTTCAAGGGCATGGCTGCACATGCAATTTGATCTATCATCGGGGATTTTTTCAACGACATTTTCCAGTAACTTTTTCGCTTTCTGGATATTGGCATTGAACCTCTGGATCACCAGCTCAACTGATACTTCTTCTTCATCACTTTTCCAGCAGTCGTAATCAGTTACCAGAGCTACTGTTGCGTAGCATATTTCTGCCTCTCTTGCAAGCTTTGCTTCTGTTACATTGGTCATTCCAATTACATCAACTCCCCATGTTTTGTAGAGAAGAGACTCTCCATAGGTGGAAAATTGGGGCCCCTCAATATTGAGATATGTTCCCCTCCCATGGGCTTCGTAATCAAGCTCTTTTGCTGTGTTATAGAGAAGTTGTCTGAGGACTGGACAGGTAGGATTTGAAAATTGAATGTGAGCTACGAGGCCGTCACCAAAAAAGGTACTTTCTCTTCTTTTTGTAAGATCTATGAACTGGTCAGGAAATACAATATCTTCAGGCTGAATTTCTTTTTTCATACTCCCCACGGAAGAAATGCTGATTAACCGTTCCACCCCTAAAAGTTTCATGGCATAGATATTGGCACGGTAATTTATTTCAGAGGGCATGAGGAGATGACCTTTTCCATGGCGAGCTAAAAAGGCGATTTCTATATTTTTCAGCTTGCCAATTAAAATCTTATCTGAAGGGGTCCCAAAAGGGGTGGAGATTTTCTTTTCTTCAATTACTTTCAAATTTTCAAGCTGGTATATACCACTTCCCCCAATTATACCAATCTTTGCCATGTCTTCGCCTCTTGCGCATCCAGTTTTTAAAGCGTATACTTTATATGAATTATAGTGATTTTCTCCATATCAGGCAAATGAAAGGGGAATTTTTCAAAAATTATGTTAATTATCTTTTCAAAAGGGCAAGATTTCTTTTCTATTTTCTCCTTATCATGTTGATTTTTCAATATGTTTTGGTTATTTATCTCCATAACAGAGGTGTGATACCTCTTACCAATATTTTTATACCTGAGTGGGTTTTTGTGGCGTTTCAGATAGGGTTTTTCCTTCTTATCCTTTTTATTCAGGTTTTCATGCTCAGCGAGAAAAGTCTTTCCTCTCTTTTAGAAAGATTCCTAAACTCTACACCCCCAGAAGAGTATAAAGAGGACCCCAGGCTATTTCCTCTTGTAAGAGTTTATATGGTGGTTTTTTTGTTGAGAATAGCGGAATTGATTCTCGCGTATATCCCCTCATTTATAGGGGTAGTCGGAGTGCTTGTTGGTATTTCGGTTGGGAATCTTACAGCTTTTACTGTTATTTCAATTGCTTTTATGTTTATTGCTCTTCCCTCCGGTGAATTTAAAAAAGAAGTTCTTTACTTAGGTGAATTCTTTCAGAACAGCTCCTCTGAGCTGGCCACAGGCGGCGAGGATGTCACTTCCTTTACTGGCTCTGATAAAAACGGAGAATCCTGAATTAATGAGAATTTCCTGAAATTTCAGGATCCTTTCTTCCTCCGGCCTTTCAAATTCTGTACCGGGGAAGGGGTTAAAAGGAATAAGGTTTATTTTTACTGGGATCCCTCTCAGAAGTTTGATCAGTTTTTGTGCATCTTCTTCTCTGTCATTAACTTTTTTCAGGAGTACATATTCAATTACTATTCTTTTCCTTCGGGGGATCTCCACATCTTTCAGAGCCTGTAGAAGAGTCTCGATGGGATATTTTTTGTCTATTGGCATTATCATGTTTCTTATTTCATTGTCAGGAGCGTTAAGAGAAACTGATAGGTTTACACCTGTAGCTTCAATAAGAGGCCGTATTAGCGGAACTATTCCAACTGTGGAGACTGAGATCCTCCTTGGTGAAATGGCCAGCCCTTTCTCTTCCATTATTATTTTCAGTGCTTTCACCAGATTATCAAAATTATCCAGTGGTTCACCCATCCCCATAAATACCATATTGGTGAGCCGTAGTTTTCTATTTCTTAAAAATTTAATTGCTACAATCACCTGTTCAACGATTTCCCATGGCTCCAGATTTCTTCGTAACCCCCCTTTTCCTGTGTAGCAGAACTTACATCCCATCCTGCATCCAGCCTGGGAGGAAATGCAGAGGGTTCTTCTCTCCTTATCAGGTATTAGAACTGATTCAATAATCTCTCCATCTGGAAGCGTGAGAATATATTTAACAGTTCCATCAATTTTTGATTCCTGGATTGATTCAGGCTCAAGAGATGGTATTAGAAATTCATTTTTAAGTCTATTTCTTAATTCCCGTGGCAAATTGGTGAAATTATCAGGATTCTCCTCAAGTTTTGAGAAAATCCAGGAATATATCTGCTTAGCACGGTAAGAAAGAAGCCCTTCATTTTTGAAAATTTCCTTTAGCTCGTTAAGAGTAAGATTTTTCAGGTTATGCATATAGTTATTATACTTTTTAATCCATTATGAGCAAAACTATAAATTATAGTATCTTAAAATTGCATTCTCAATGAGCTGTTGAGGAATACATTTTAAGATTTCTATCATCTTACTCCCTCTTCCCACGCGGTAGATTGGCTTAACTT
>JALTID010000189.1 GCA_027004335.1 bacterium | reverse complement strand
TATATGGTGGAACCCAGGATGGTTCAAAACCAGATGCTCCTAAAATTCCTGCCAATACTGAGGTTCCCGCCGATCCAAACAGACATCTCTTAGGCACAAAAGTAGAAATGGATCAGGATGCTTCTCCTTACATTAAAGAATTTTTCAACACATCATCAAACCCCAAGGGACATGGATTTCTCAGCCCGGATGATAAAGTCGGGTTCTATACAGTGGACCCTGGAAAGGGACTGATAAGAATTATTGCCATGGACACATACGACATTAACAATGGAAGTGCCAATGGATATATGAGTAAAGATCAATGGGAAAACAAGGTGATCCCAGCAATTGAAAAGGCCCAAGAGGATAAAAAATTGGTTATTATCACAAGTCACCATGCCAGTTATCACATTAAGGATTCTGAAGTCACAAAAGATGAAATAATAAATACCCTTCTTCAGTATCCTCATGTTATTATGCATCTGGTTGGACACGGCCACCTTAACAGAATTGATTACCATCTCAATGATGATGGAACAAATGGTTACTGGGAAGTTCAGACATCCTCTTTAATAGATTTTCCGCAACAGGGGAGAATAATTGAAATTGTGTATAATGGTGACGGAACAGGTTCAATACTCAGTACTATGTTTGACCACAATTCTCCCGAGGGCTGTATGACATACAAATCAAGAGAACTGGCACTTCTGGAAATGCAGATCGGGGATGCTGTTGACTGTGGTCCAGGAAATCCCGAAGATAGAAATACAGAACTTCTCTTCAAGATACCTGAAGAAATTGAAAATGAGATAAAAAGCAAGTTAGACCAGCTTTACAGTAGCAGTGCAGTGGAAACTTTTCTAAAAAAGGAAATAACATGATAATACCAGCCATCCCTCCGGTATATTCTGAAGAAAAGATTTTTACACCTGAGATAAATCACCTGTGTGAAAAATATATATCTGGAAAAATAAAAAAAATAAGGGAAGATGCCAGAGATTTCGCAGAAAAATTCATTCTTCCAAGAGCCCTCCAGATTGACTGGATCATTAAAGAAGATGATCACAACTATGTTCCTTGGGACATAATCAGGGAGGGCATGAGAAGAGGGTATCTTTCTTTCATGTATCCTAAATTATTTGGAGGAAAAGGTGGTCTTACTGCAGAATTTGCTGTACTTATGGAGGAACTATCTGCTGCTTGCCCTGGTATAGCAAACATTTTTGGTGCAAGCTCCCTGGGAGCTGCAGGGATCGTTTTTTCTTTCAACATTGACATCTGGGAGAGATATTTAGGAGAAGCTACAAGAAAGGAAAAGGAGGGGGAACCAGTTCTTTTTGCATGGGCAATAACAGAACCCTCTGCAGGAAGTGATGTGGAACATGATGAGGGGTTAGAAAGGGGAACTCTTACCTGCGAGGCAAAACCAGTATTGGGAGGATTTGAATTAACAGGAAGGAAGGTTTTCATTTCAAATGGAAGTATTGCAAAATATATTGTTGTAAAAGCAGCTACAGATAAGAAAAGAGGAAAGGAAACATGGTCAACATTCATCGTCCCATCAGATGCCGAAGGATTTAATGTTGCAAGAACAGAATATAAAATGGGCCAGGTAGCATGTCCAGTAGCAGAACTTGAATTTGATACTGTTTTTATACCCATGGGAAATGTTATTGGGAAGGTGGGCTCTGGAAGAATAATGTCAAAATTAATTTTAGCAGCTTCAAGAGGTCCTGTGGGAGCTATCTCAACTGGAATTGCTCTTGGAGCATTTCGTCTTGCAGCAGACTATGCGATGCAGGAGGATATATCGTACTCAAGAAGCATAAGAAATCCTATCATAAGAGAACTTCTAATAGAAATGTTCAACAGAGTAAGAGAAGCCAGGCTCGCATATTTAGAGGCTACAAACAATTTTGATAGGTTACTTCTCCCTCCCAGATCCATCATGGATGGGAGCAGCATTTTCAAACCAGTTATTTCACCATTTCTAAGAAGAGAAAATATCCTTGAAAAACTCCACCGACTTGGAGGTAAAACTCTTGACAGATACTTTGATTATATCGTTACAAGTGGTAAATTAGATGCTCAGTTTAAACTGGCATCTTCTGCAAAAGTAATTGGATCAGATACAGCGGTCTGGGTTGCATCAAGAGCTCTTGATATAATAAAACCCTCTGATGATGCACACTGGCTGGGAGCTCAGAAGCTATACAGGGACGCAAAACTCGTCCAGATCTATGAAGGAACTAACCAATTAAACAGACAATCAGTAGGTAACTTCCTTTTGAGAGATAAGAAATGAATGAATTTGTTAAACCTGTAAAGAAATTCTCTGATACAGAACTCAAAGAAAATTGTTCTCTATGGGATGTGGAGTACGGCAAATTTAATAGGAGAATTTTCTCTACTATAAATGAAAAACTTGGAATACTACAGCTACCAGAAATTACAGAAGATTTTTTTGATATTTCTTTAAAAATCATAGAAACTCTCTCTGAGGGGTGTGGAAGCATTGGATTCATGTTCACGATTCATTTCGCCAATATTAAATTCTTAAAAGCTGAAAAAGGTCTTACCCTCTCAGAACTCATTGTTTCCCCTATTCTCCTTTCAGATGAAGATTGGTTATTCTACTTCCCCGA
>JALTID010000188.1 GCA_027004335.1 bacterium | reverse complement strand
GTTCATGGTAAAGGCGTCATACATTGGAGCTGCAAGCTGGTCATATCTGCTCATGGGAGGAATACCCAGGATTAATTCTGTAGTGTGATGGATGCTCGGGATACTGTAATGAACATGAGACACATAGTTGTGTTTTACATAGGGGCTGACTGCAAGAAGTAGACTTCTATGTGCGTCTACATGATCAGGTGAACTCTGGGGATCGTCCTCAAAGATGAAAATGAGGGTGCTTTCCCAGAAAGAGGAATGTGAGATTGCCTCCACAATCATTCCTGTTGCCTCATCATTGTTGCTGATCATCCATACTGGGTCAGGTTTCCCTGGTGTTGCCCCGTAGGTGTGATCATCTGGTAGCCAGATGTATACGAAGGAGGGAAAGATACCATCCTGGAGTTCTCTTATGAATTCCTTTGCTTTGTCAGTGTCTTTGATATGGAGTGACCATGATGGATATTTCCAGTCAAAATTGTCGTAGAGTTCTTTTGAGACCTGATCTAACACCCCGGTAACTTCTCCATAAATTCTGAAGTAAACACCTTTAGATTTTAGGTATTCAAATAATGAACCAAAGTGAGGTTTAGTTACAGGCTGCATTACGGGGAGGAATACCTGATGTTCCTTCTGCCTGCCCCACATGGCCATCCAGTTCTTTTCATCAAAATCTGTGGACCATCCCCCTGCAATCCATATATGTCCCTGAAGAGACTGTTCTGGCTCGCTGTAGAAATTGTCAAAGTTAGTAAATTCTCTTGCCAGCGCGTGCAGATTTGGTGTAACTTTTTCTCCGAAAAGTGCAAGTTCAGGAGCCCCATCCCCGGTATTTAGGTCACCAAGGTCCACATCATATGTTTTATTTTCTCTGACAATGTATACTACATGTTTAATGGGTGAGTATCCTCCTGCTTTTTTAGGAATAGGGTTCTCCCACACATCGCAATTATCAGTCTTGTAGAATCTCCGCGTCATGTCATTGTTTTCTTTAACAATTTCTGCAAGTTCTTTAAGCTTGTTTCTGTCTGGAACGCTGAATATGTTGACCATTCCCTGAATTATGTATGCTACATTTACAAATCCCATATTGTTGCAAACAAGCATCGTTCCGTAGAGGACTTCGCAATTTTTCCCATTGAAACTATAATTTGTTCCTGTTGTTGCGGTAGTAATTTCTCTTACCTCTTCTTCAGTAAAGAGATCTGTGAAGGCATCCTTTCGTATCTTTCCCTTGGAATTTACAACTGCTGCAAAAGAGCCATCTTTTGTTAGGACAATTTCAGAGGGATAGTATCCTGCGGGGATACTACCGATTTTTTCGTAACTATTTAGATCCAAAACATCAACTTTGTTATCACCTGCACAGACAACATAGAGGTACCCCCTTGTAGGATCAACCTTTATATCCACGGGGGTAATCCCTATTCTATCCTGGGGTGAGGAAAGGAGTGAAATCTGTTTTTCAAGCTGAAGTGTGCTTATATTTATGACTGATATTGTGTCATCAAGGCTATTTGCAACAAAGAGCCTGCCATTGTAAATAGCCATTCCCTCTGGATTTTTACCAACTGGGATGTTTGTAATAACTTCACCTTTTATAAGATCAATAACTGTTACTGAGTTTCCCCCCCAATTGGTAACGAAGGCATATTTCTCGTCACTGGTTAAAGTAATTGCATAGGGGTAGGATTGGGTTGTGTAGGTAGTTACAATCTTACCGTACTGCGAGGAGGAGTGATCAACATTTACGATGCTTAAATTGTGGTGCTGAAGCTGGGTAACATAGAGTCTTTTTCCATCCTTTGAAATGGCAAGACCTGTGGGGTAATAGGGGACTGAAATGGGATTTGTTACTTCAACGGCAAAACCTGTTTTGTTACCGGGATAGGATAAGATCTTAATTACTCTCACCACATCCCTTCCACCACCTGCTGCATATAGGTACTTCCCGTCAGGAGAGAAAACTATTCCAATGAAAAGAGATTCTACGGGTAGCTTGTAAATCACCTTTTTTTGAGCCATATCAACGAATGTAATGGATTGGTATTTGTTTTGAAAATAGTAACCAGCCTTTTGGGGATCAACCCCCGGGACTTTGTCTCTGAAAAAGAAAAAGTCTCCGATTCCATTATTGGAAACAGCAATAATCTTGCCATTGGGAGAAATTGCTGCTCCAGTAGGATATACTCCTATACCCTGGGTTAAAACTGCTCCATCTTCATGATAGGGAGTAATTCTCCTGCCATTGACCATTATTGCCTCATCAGATCCAATGACCTGAGTCTTATAATAGGCATCTTCCGAGGCAGGTTCACCATAGCAGATCTTTGGTTGAGATGTATCACATGAAGTTATTAAAAAAATAAGAATAGCAACGAAACTCATCAGTAAAATTTTTATTCTCATGTTTTCTCCTTTTTGATAATATTCTATATAAATAAGAGGTAAAAAACAAGGGGTACTCTTATTCTTCATGAACCCATGGTAGTGGTGCCTTGTCTAAAATCTGGAAAAGAGTAAAATAAACCCACAGAGAAAGAGGAAAATTTATAGAATTATGGCTGGAACAGTTTTAAGAAAAATTTTTGGTACCAAGAGTGAGAGAGAAATAAGAAAACTTCGCCCGATCGTTGCCAGAGTAAATGAGCTTGAGAGCCATTTTGAGGAGTTTACTGATCAGCAGTTGAAGGAGAAGACCTTTGAGTGGCGTAGAAAGATTGAACAGTTAAGGGAAGAGGCAAGAAAGCAGGGGAAAGATGAAGAAGAGATAAAGAAGATTGAGGATCAGCTCCTTGAAGAAATTCTTCCTGAAGCATTTGCCGTTGTGAGAGAGGCTTCCAAAAGAACTCTTCATATGCGTCATTTTGATGTTCAGATAGCTGGTGGAATTGTTCTTCATCAGGGTAGAATAGCTGAGATGAAAACAGGTGAAGGTAAAACTCTCGTTGCAACACTCCCTGTTTACTTGAATTCTCTTACAGGCAGAGGAGTACATGTTGTAACTGTCAATGACTACCTTGCTAAGAGAGATGCGGAGTGGATGGGCAGAATTTACAAGTTCTTAGGTCTCACAGTGGGTGTAATAATCTCTGATATGGATAATTCCGAAAGAAAAAAGTCCTATTCCGCTGATGTTACATATGGAACCAATAACGAATTTGGATTTGATTATCTAAGAGATAATATGAAATACAGGCTGGAGGATTATGTCCAGAAGGAGTTAAATTACGCAATTATTGATGAAGTTGATAGTATCTTAATTGATGAGGCGAGGACACCACTTATTATTTCTGGTCCTTCCGAGGAATCTACAGAGCTTTACTACAAGATAAATTCTATAATTCCTCTTCTAAGGAAAGATATTGATTATGAAATAGATGAGGAGCACAGGACGGCCTATCTCACAGATGACGGCGTAAAAAAGGTTGAAGGACTTCTGGGGATGGAAAATCTCTTTGCACCTGGGAATGTTGATATTGTTCATCATGTGAACCAGGCATTGAAAGCACATACTCTTTTTCTGAGGGATAGAGATTATATTGTTAAAGAAGGCAAGGTAATAATTGTTGATGAATTTACCGGGAGATTGATGCCAGGTAGAAGGTGGAGTGACGGACTACATCAGGCAATAGAGGCAAAGGAGGGTGTGAGGATAGAGAGTGAAAATCAGACCCTTGCGACGATAACTTTTCAGAATTATTTCAGAATGTATAGAAAAATCGCAGGGATGACGGGTACAGCCGCTACTGAAGCTGAGGAGTTTTATCAAATATATGGTCTGGAGGTTATTGTTGTTCCTACAAATATGCCCATGATCAGGAAAGATTACCACGATGTGATCTACAGGACTGAAAAGGAAAAATTTGATGCAGTAGTAAGAGAAATAGAAGAATTACACAAAATTGGCAGGCCGGTACTTGTAGGTACCACAAGTATTGAAAAATCTGAGTATTTGAGCAAGCTGCTGAGAAGAAAAAGGATCCCACATCAGGTCCTTAATGCCAAACATCATGAGAGAGAAGCTGAAATTGTTGCTCAGGCTGGTAGACTTGGTACTGTAACAATTGCAACAAATATGGCTGGTAGAGGAACAGATATAATCCTTGGGGGTAATCCTGATATGCTTGTGAAGGTTGAGTTGAAGAAAAGGGGGATTGATCCTAACCTGGTTAAGACCTATATGCCTAAAGAGGAACTTTCTGAAGAAGAACGGGAGGTCACAGAGCTTTTTGAGGATTTGTATAAAAAATTTAAAGAAGAAACTGATGAGGAGCATAAAAAAGTTGTTGAATTGGGTGGCCTTCACATTGTTGGAACAGAAAGACATGAGTCAAGGAGAATAGATAATCAATTAAGAGGTAGGTCTGGGAGACAGGGGGATCCAGGTTCATCAAGGTTTTATCTTTCTCTGGAGGATGATCTTCTCAGAATCTTTGGTGGTGAGAGAATTGGAAGAATCATGGACAGGCTGGGTATGGCGGAGGGGGAGCCAATAGAGCATAAAATGATCTCCAGAGCTATTGAGAATGCACAGAAGAGGGTTGAAGCTCAAAATTTTGAAATAAGGAAGAACCTCCTGGAATACGATGATGTTATGAACGAGCAGAGGAAAGTGGTTTATTCTGAAAGAAGGAAAATTCTTGAAGGAAGGGACCTCATTGATGATCTTTTTGCCAGCATGGAAGATATAATTGATGATATGGTTGATGCCTTTATCCCGCCGAAGACAAAGCCTTATGAATGGGATATAAAAGGGCTAAAAGAGGATTTTAAAAGAGTTTTTGGAATAGATTTACCTTTTGATAATTTTGATTCTGGTGAGTTTGTCCGGGAAGATGTGAGAGAAGTCTTACTTGCACAAGCCCGGAAACCTCTTGAAGAGAAAGTTCAGCTTATTGGCGATGAAGGGATGACACAACTTGCAAGGTATATAATGCTCACCACGCTGGATTCCCTTTGGAAGGATCATCTCTTAATTATGGATCATCTCAAAGAAGGGATTGGTCTTAGAGGATATGGTCAGAGAGATCCTTTAGTGGAATATAAGAAGGAGGCTTTTGGCCTTTTCCAGCAGATGATTGGTAGATTTAAAGAGCAGGTGCTGGAGAAAGTTTACAAGGTGCAGATAAAACAACCTGAAGCTGTTACGATGCTTAATATTCCTATTAGGCGTCAGAGAATGGTTTATCAACACGGAGGGAGCGCTTCCTCAGGTGGTGAAAGCGCCAGGCCAAGGCCTGTGAGAAAGGATAAGAGGGAAATTGGTAGAAATGATCCATGCTGGTGTGGGTCAGGGAAGAAATATAAAAATTGTCATCTTGGAAAGGAGCCTGAAACAGATAGAGAGAGATATCTATATGAGCTTTATTTCACCAACCCTGCTAAATGGGAGAAAGAAACAGGGGTAAAAATGAAAAAGAGGAATGTTAATTGATCAGGAATTTCTCCATTCCAGGGTTTAAAACCTCTTCTATTGAAGCTGGAATTAAAAAAGAGGGTCCTGATGTTGCTCTTTTTTACAGTGAAGTCCCATCAGTTGCAGTGGGTTTTTTTACAAAAAATTCTCTAAAAGCTATTTCTGTTAAAATATCAGAAGAGCTTCTTAAGAAAAGGGGTAAGATCCAGGCAATAATAGTTAACAGCGGTAATGCAAATGCAGCTACTGGCAAATTGGGTGAAATTGCGGCAAAGGATCTGATTAAAAATCTCTCCTTTTATCTTGGAATTGATGAAAATCTTATAATTTCTTCCTCCACGGGGATAATTGGTGAAGTTTTACCATCGGAAAAAATTGTGGAGAAGCTACCATATCTTGTCAGAAGCCTTTCCAGAGGAGGCTGGGAAGAATCTGCAAGAGCTATTATGACCACAGACACTCGGCCCAAAATGGCAATTGAAAAATTTGAAATCAAAAGTGATAAAATTGTAATTGGTGGTGTAGCAAAGGGCGCAGGAATGATCCAGCCTTCACTGGCAACAATGCTTGTTTTTGTTTTTACCAATGCGCTGATTGATAGAGAAACTCTGTACCATATCTCATTTCCGGCAGTGGAGGAGAGTTTTAACAGGATCAGTGTTGATGGGGAGATGAGCACCAATGATACTGTTATAATTATGGCAAGTGGTTTTTCCAGAATTAGAATTAGGAAAAGGACAAAGGAATGCAGAGAGTTAAGAGAGCATCTGAAAAGTGTTCTAAAATCCCTTGCCCTTCAGATTGTGGATGATGGTGAGGGAGCTTCCCACAGGATTGAGATATATGTGGAAGGAGCTAAAAGTAAGGGAGAGGCCAGGACTCTTGCTTATAGACTTGCAACTTCCCCCCTTCTTAAGGCGGCTATTGGTGGTGGGGACCCGAACTGGGGAAGGATCTATGCTGCAGCAGGTGCAGTTATATCTGATCTTAATCAAGAAGAGTTATTTATTGAAATTGGGGGTGTTCCTCTTTACCAATGGGGGACCCTCCCATCAAAAAAAGACTTGAAAAAAGCTGCGGATAAGATTAGAGAATTTGTTGTCCCTGTAAAAGTTATCTTGAAAAGAGGCAGGGGAGATTTTAATGTCTATACCACCGATCTCACCTGTGAATATATAAAAATTAACGCTGATTATCATACCTGAATTTTTTCATTAATAGATTTACGATATCTTCAATTTTCATTCCTGTTGTGTCTATTGGAATGCCTGTTGCCCGGTAAAGTGGTTCTCTTTTATCATAGAGTTTTTTTACAAACTTTTTCCTTCTCATCGCAAGGGGTCGTGTGGAATCTCCTTTTATTCTATCCCATATTTCCTCAAAAGGTGCATAAAGGTAAAAGGTTAAATTTTTCACCAGAATATTACGGTTTTCTTCTCTTTCAATAATTCCTCCACCGCAGGCAATAAGTGTATTTTTTAAATGAGAAAATTCTGCTAAAAGCTGTGACTCAATCTCTCTGAAATATTTTTCACCAGATTCATTAAAGATTTCTAATATGCTTCTGTTTTCTCTTTTTTCAATTTCTTCATCCATATCAACAAATTGTTCACCTGATCTCTGGGAGAGAAGTTTTCCCACAGCACTTTTTCCACTTCCCATAAATCCTATTAAAAATACAGGCATGTGAATATTTTATAATCTATAGAAAATTTTTCCAGAATTATTCTGGTCATAAGAGGGTAGAAGGTGTAAAATAAAATTGTGGATAGGGAGAGAAGAAGATTTTTAAAAACTATTTTTAATCCATGTTCTTTGCTTGTAGCCGTAGGAAGCTTATAATCTTTCTGGATAAAAAAGCTCCTTTCAGTCAAAGGATAAAGGTATAAGAATCATGCAGTAACAGAGATGATTTTACCTTAATGGGAGATAAATTTTTGCTGCAGAGGCCACAATGCCACTCTCTTATCATCTGAATCACATTTCTACGAAACTCCTTGAGGAGATTTATTCAAAGTACAATCGCAGAGAATTTGTGCATCCTGATCCTCTTGAATTTCTGTATCATTATGATAATTGCGATGATATAGAAATTGTAGGCCTTATTGCATCTTCCCTTGCCTATGGAAATGTGAAACAGATCCTAAAAAGTGTTGAGAATGTTCTTGAACCCATGGGGAAGAGGCCGTCTTTGTGGTTGAAGAATAGAAATGAAGATGAAATAAAAAATAGCTTTTCAGGATTTAAGCATCGTTTTACCACTGCGGAGGAGTTTATTCAATTTTTGTTGGGAATTAAAAAAGTTCTGGAGATGGATGGTCCTTTGAAAGAGTTTATTCGAGAAAGTAACACCAGTAGTGTTGTGGATATAGAGGAGAAGTTAGTAGAAAAAATAAGAGGAGTCTTTTCTCTTGAGAAGATCTCGCTCCTTCCAGATGTTAAAAAGAGAAGTGCCTGTAAAAGATTAAACCTCTTTTTCCGATGGATGG
>JALTID010000187.1 GCA_027004335.1 bacterium | reverse complement strand
AGATCTGGGGTTTCCAGGAGAATACCCATACACCAGAGGAATTTACCCCAACATGTATCGTGGCCGACTCTGGACTATGAGACAGTTTGCAGGTTTTGGCACAGCAGAGGAAACCAATCAAAGATACCATTACCTTCTGGAACAGGGGCAGACAGGCCTTTCTGTGGCTTTCGATATGCCCACAATTATGGGAGTTGATTCCGATGATCCCAGAGCAAGTGGAGAAGTAGGCAAATGTGGAGTGGCAATAGACACTCTCGCAGATATGGAAACACTTTTCAGGGGGATACCTCTTTACAAAGTCACCACCTCCATGACAATAAATGCACCAGCAGCGATTTTATGGGCGATGTATATTGCTGTAGCTGAAAAACAGGGAGTTCCACCCGATAAAATTGGTGGCACGATTCAGAATGATATTCTCAAGGAATATATAGCACAGAAATCCTGGATATACCCGCCTGAGCCTTCTATGAGAATAATCAGAGACATAGTGGACTATGCAAGTAAATATGTACCAAAATGGAATACCATCTCCATTTCGGGCTATCACATAAGAGAAGCTGGATCCACAGCTATTCAGGAATTAGCATTTACCATTATGGACGGGATCGCCTATGTGGAATACTTCATCAATGAAGGACTTGATGTTGATGATTTTGCTCCGAGACTCTCATTTTTCTTCGACTCCCATATGGACTTCTTTGAAGAGATTGCAAAATTTAGAGCCGCAAGGAGAATGTGGGCAAAGATAATGAAAGAACGATTCAATGCCAAAAATCCGAGATCCTGGCTATTAAGATTCCACACGCAAACTGCTGGCTGTTCTCTCATGGCACAGCAGCCCTACAACAACATAATCAGAACCACCATTGAAGCTCTTGCCGCCATCATTGGAGGGACACAATCACTGCATACCAATTCCATGGATGAAACTTATGCACTACCAACGGAAGAAGCTGTAACAATTGCTCTTAGAGCTCAGCAGATCATAGCTTACGAAAGTGGGGTACCCAATACAATTGATCCACTGGGGGGAAGCTATTTCATTGAAAAATTAACAAATGAAATGGAAGAAGCCGCCTGGAATTACATTAATAAAATTGAAGAAATGGGAGGCATGCTTCGGGCAATTGAGCTGGGCTATCCACAGAAGGAAATCCAGGATGCAGCATTCAGATATCAGATGCAGGTAGAAAAAGAAGAAAAAGTGATCGTAGGGGTTAACAAATATGTAACCGACGAAGATGCACCAATACCAGTTCTAAAAATACCCGATGATCTTGAAAAGAAGCAGAAAGATAGGCTGGCAAAAATAAAAAGGGACAGAAACAATACTAAGGTAAAAGAAATACTCAGGGAATTGAGAGATGCTGCTGAAGCCACAGATGAGAACCTTATCCCATATATTCTTGATGCTGTAAAAGCCTACGCCACCGAGGGAGAAATAATCAATACATTGAAGGAAGTCTTTGGCGAGTACAGAGATCCTGCTTATTTCTGAGGAGGAAGAAGATGGGTGAAGAAAAGGTGAGAATTCTCGTTGCTAAACCAGGTCTTGATGGTCACGATAGAGGCGCAAAGATAATCGCCAGGGCATTAAAAGAAGCTGGTTTTGAAGTAATCTACACAGGCCTTCATCAAACCCCTGAGCAGATTGTAAATGCTGCAATTCAGGAAGATGTTGATGCCATCGGATTATCTATTCTATCCGGGGCACATAACACCCTGATGCCAGCAATAATAAAGCTTCTAAAAGAGAGAGGAATTGATGATATAGTTGTCTTCGGAGGAGGAATAATTCCGGATGATGACATCCCATTTTTAAAATCTCAGGGGGTTGCTGCAATATTTACTCCGGGAACCCCCATTAGTGAAACCATTGAATGGGTAAAGAAAAACGTTAAACCAAGACACAAGAGAAAATAAAAAATCCTGGAGAAATCATGACAGGCAAGCTATCTGAAAAAGTACTTAAAGGAGACACTGTTGCAACAGCCCGGGTTTTACGACTCATTGATGATGGGCTACCTGAAGCAAGAGAAATAATGAAGAAACTCTATCCTCACACAGGTAAGGCTCATATAATAGGTGTTACAGGTGCACCAGGCGCAGGTAAAAGCACCCTTGTTACAAAACTGATTGGACTATATAGGAGAGATAATCTCAAAGTAGGTATAATAGCAGTTGACCCTACCAGTCCATTTACTGGTGGTGCAATTTTAGGAGATAGAATAAGAATGCAGGACCACGGCACAGATCCAGAAGTATTCATCAGATCAGTCGCTACCAGGGGACATCTTGGAGGATTATCAAAGTCCGCATGGGAGATGGCAAAGGTTCTTGACGCCATGGGAAAAGATAAAATAATTGTAGAAACTGTGGGAGTGGGACAGGATGAAGTTGAAATAATTGGCCTGGCCCACACATCAGTGGTTATGCTCGTTCCAGGACTTGGGGATGATATTCAGGCAATCAAAGCAGGTATTCTGGAAATAGCAGATATTTTTGTTGTAAATAAGGCAGATAGACCTGAAACAAACAGGATGGTCAGGGATCTTGAAGTATTGTTAGAAATGGCTGGATTGAAAGAAAGGGAGTGGACACCCCCAATAATTAAAACAATTGCGACCAGAGGCAAAGGCATAGAGGAAATAAGAGAAGCTATAGAAAACCACCATGAATATTTAAAAAGATCAGGAAAATTAGAAGAAAAAATCAAAGCACAGAGGGAAAAGGAACTACAGAACATCATAATGGAGATGCTAAGAGAAAAGATTTTTTCCAGGATAGATAAAGAAAAAATGGATAAATTAATTGAAGATATTGCCAGTAATCATAAAGACCCTTACTCCATTGCTGAAGAAATCTTATCTTCTATTTTAAATTGAAAAAGGAGGCTGCCATGAAAGTAGCCATTCTCATTGAAGAATTTGTGGAAGATGTAGAATTTCTCTATCCCTATTACAGATTCAAAGAAGAAGGATGGGATGTGGATGTAATTTCTCCCAATAGAGGAACTTTTAAAGGTAAAAAAGGCATGACTCATAAATCTGATAAAAGCATAGTTGAAGTTTCTCCAGATGACTATGATATTCTCTTTATTCCGGGTGGATATGCCCCTGATAGATTGAGAAGATACCCCGAAGTTCTTGAATTCGTTAAAAAAATTTATGACACAGGAAAAATTGTTGGATCAATATGTCACGGACCATGGGTTTTAATTTCTGCAGGAATAGTAAAAGGTAAGAGAATAGCAGGGTATTATGCCATAAAAGATGACCTTGTAAATGCAGGAGCAATTTATACAGGAAATGAAGTGGAACATGACGGGAATCTTTTCACAGGCACAGATCCATCTGCCATGTCTGAACTTATGAAAATGATAATTGAACATGCCAAAAAGTACAGCTAAAATCCTACGGAGAACATAAAAGAAAGGGTGTTATCAAATCCTGAAATTTTTGTTGAAGTTTTATCTCCATCCCTGTTTTCGATTGTAAATGATCGGGGGAACAGATATCCAAATCTATACCCGATTTCAAGTTTCAATGGTGTATAGAGAAATTTCCTATTTTCATATAAAATTACACTTCCGATCCCCAGATTTAATTTATCTGAATCCACAAAATTTACTACTGGATTATAAGTACTTGCAAGAGGAGTCATCTCATACCCAATTCCAGCATAAAAATGTACTTTTCCCTCTTTTCCTGTTCTATACCTCATTGCCACGGCAGGAGAAAGAGTATTTCTGAATTTTAATTCCTTTACATTGCCCCTGATCATATCACTATCATTGAGAATACCTTTCAGAAGTGACCACCTTTTGAATCTCGCCCTCAATCCTATATCAAACCTTCCGGTATGACCCATAATAGAAAACTCCAGTGTTTGGGGAGCATATGAATCATAAAAATAAAGGTACATGGTAAAAGTAGTTAATTGGGCTGTTCCAGCGTAAACATCACTTGTATTTGAAACATCAATCTTATACCCTATGGCATCTCTGTAACAGAAAGACATCTTTATGTTCCCCAGATCAATTAAAGCTCCCCCGATCAAACCTGTTTTCATTTCACTGTCAAACTGAGCCTTTGTTCCCTGTATTCCCTGGCCTGTAAACTGCGTATTTACATCCATTTCATTGTCCGCCTTTACATAGATATTTGTTCCAAAACCAAGCATAAGAACTCTGGAAATTCTCAGACCGAAAGAGGGAACAGCTACCATTTGAGGTGATCCATACCTGAAAAAAGCTGGAGAATCTGACCATGCGTCATAATACTGAAAGGGAACCTGAAAAAATTTATCAGAACCAAAAACAACACCAAAATTCAAATCTGTATCCACTTTAATTACTCTTGTTACAGGAAGAACAAAAGCAAATACGGCATAGTCAACAATATCGTTATTTACAGTAAATGAACTTGCTGAAAGTGTTGGAACATAATGGATATAATTCAATGAAAATTCAACATTGTCCGCTCTGACAAGCCCGGCTGGATTATAATATGCAGCAGTTTCCTTCTCATAAAAAGGTGAAAGTGTCTGAAGAGAACTGATTGACACAGGAGAAAGCCCTACATCATCAGGCACATACATAAAATTACCAAATAAAAACACAGGATAAAAGAAAGTGAAAAGAGCAATCAACTTCTTCATCCATACCTCCCCTTTACTCTTTTATACCAGTTAACTGTTCTTTTTACTGCCTCGTTAAGATCAATGATAGGTTCATATCCCAGGATTTTTTTCGCCTTATCAGGGACAAAGAAAAGATCATCTTTCATAAGAGAAGCTCTGTACTTTGTAATGGGTGGATCATCTTTTAGTTTCAATTTCCTCCAGACATTTTCCATTATTCCTGCAACCATATTAGCTACTGGATAGGGTATGCTGAGCCATGGGTGTTTAACCCCTAATTCATCACAGAACCTCTCCATTAACTCTCTCCATGTTAACTCCCATCCATCTGATATAATAAAAATCTCACCTGCTGCCTTTTCATGTTTTGCTGCAATTTCCATACCGTGAACAAGATTCTCAACATAAGCAGTGGAGACCTTTGCTTTACCACCATTAACATAAGAGAAAGCACCCTTCTCCAGGGCAGCCGCTAATCTGTAAAAACTTGTAGTATCATTGGGCCCAAAGGGAAAAAGTCCCGGCCTTATAATAACGGTTTCCAGTTTACCACTTTTATAAAATTCATTAACATAATTCTCAGCTTTAATTTTTGACTGGCCATAGTAGAGATAGGAAGGACAATCTCTGGGAGCAGTTTCATCAGAATGGGGATGGCCATTATAGGCATGTACCGCCACGGAACTCATCTGAATATATCTCTTTACCTCGGCATTTGCAGAGGCCTCAACCATATTTCTACTCCCTTCTGCATTAACCCTCATAAAAAGCTCTTTTGGACCCCAGTCGGAGGCAATAGCAGCAAGGTGAAAAACCACATCAACTCCCTTAAGTGCTGGCGGAAGCGTATCTGGCAGGGTTATATCCGCATAAACTATCTCTGTGTCAAGACCCTCTATGAAATCAAGGGGGGTCCCCTTTAATACCATAGATCTAACTTCCCATCCCCGATCAAGAAGCAACTTCACAAGATTACTCCCTATGAAACCATTTGCACCGGTGACAAGGGCTTTCATATTTTTCTCCTTATTTCTTATTTCGGGAAAAGATGAACATAGCAAAATAATTCCGTCAAAGCACCCACATACCAGTGAACCAGCAGAGGATAAATAATAGACTTTGTTCTTAAAGCAACTGCACCAAAAACAAGACCTGCGATAACAGCAGAAAACATCTCTCCTTCTGGCTTACCTATATGTACAACTGTACTTGGAAGAGTTTGCATCATTATTATGAAAAAGGGGGCAATTTTACCAATCAGAGAGAATTGCATAAAACCGCGGAAAAAGAATTCCCAGCCTATGTAGTAAAAAAGATACAAAAATATCCAGAGAAAATAATTTCCAGCATTTTTCCCCACCTGTTTCCAGAGCGGGTATTCCTTCAGAAAATCGGGGCTGGCTGCATTGATATAGAGCAACGGAGCAAGCACAATAAAACTAAGAACAACAAAATAAACACCAAACTTAATATCATCTTTGTTTTCACCTAAGCTAAGACCGTAAGATTTAAGAGGTTTTTTAAAATAGAATCTAACAATCAATGCGGGAATGATAAAAAAGAAAACAAAAGAGAAGAAAAACCTGTACATCTGACTGTAGAAATCCGGCATTGCTTTTACAGCAGGCAGATTTCCCCAGTGCTTAAGTAAAAATGATGGGTGACCCTGATACGCAAAAAGGACCAGGATTACAGACGCATATAAAAGTACAGTTGCTGATTCTTTTTCAAAACCCTTAAACTGCTCCCAGAATTTTTTCATTTAAATCCATCCCTTTTCAAGATACCATTTATAAGTAATTTCACCGCCTCTCTCAAGAGGATACTCAGGCTCATAACCAAGAACTTTTTTCGCCTTTGAAATATCCATCATCCAGTTGGTCTGCTTTAATTCAGCGACTTTCTGGAAATTAAAAATTTCAGGTTCTCCTGTAACTCTTATCTTAATTTCAGAAAAAATTGCAGCAATATAAACAACAGGAAGGGGGATTTTAAAAGAAATCACCCTCTTGCCAATAACTTGTGCCACCCTTTTAAACGCTTGGATAGTAGCAATATTTTCGTTATCACCGATATGGAAGGTCTCACCTACTCCTTTCTCAAACTCCGCTGCAAGAATTATTCCTTTTACAAGATCCTTAACAAACACGAAATTCGTATAAGTATCTTTACCCACATCACTCACAATGCCATACTTTAGCATCCTGAAAACATCTAACATCCCATAATCTCTTGGGCCATATACTGGAGGCGGTCTTACAATTGTAACGGGAAATTTATTTTCATATTCACGAACTACCTTCTCCCCTGCTAATTTACTTTCTCCATACCAGCTTACAGGATGGGGGGGATCCTCCTCTTTAACAGGCAGCTTATCTGAACCCGGTCCAATTGCTGCAAGAGACGATAAATATAAAAAACGCTGGGGGGAGGCCCCGGCTTCTATCATAGCTTTAAGTAAATTTCTGGTTCCATCCTCATTAACCCTGAAATAATCCTCCTTCTTAACCCCCATAATTGCACCAGCAATATGGTAAACATAATCAGATTCCTTCAGGGTATTTTTCAGATCATCAGACAATTCACCTCTTAGATCTCCAACAACCTTAACCACATCTTTCCCCTCAAGCCACTGCAGATTACTGGTCTTTCTCACAAGAACATAAACCTGATACCCCTTCTCCAGAAGTGCATCTACAAGATGACTTCCAACAAAGCCGGTGGAACCAGTAACAAAAACCTTCATGAAACCACCTTAAAAAATTACTTCAGATATTTCAATTCCAGGCTCAGGCCGTTTTTAAATTTTAGCAATAATTTTAACGGCTTCTGACCCATTAAAACAGGAATAATAACATACTTTACAATCTTTCTATAATAATCAAACTTCAAAGGAGAAGGAGATTTTACTTTTATCAATTGATAAGATGCCAGAGAAAAATCGCTTAAATTAATCAAATAAGCTTCGATTCTTTCAGCATAAAGCTCGCTTTTTAAAAAACTTGATTTCTTTTTCTCCCATACAAATAGAATATATTTAATCTGATAGTTATCCTTTAAGTTATCAAAAACTTTTTTAACTTCTTTTTCATACTCATAAGAAAGTTCTCCGGCAGAAAAAATCTTACTTCTTAAAAACTCTTCAAAATTCTCAAGCTTGGTATCAACTTTGATCTTGATCCCTGTATTAGGTAACACATTTCTCTGTGTTGGCGCCACAAGATTCTCAAAAAAGTAAATAGGTTTTACTTTAATCCCATTCTTTAACATCTCTCCCATCAACAAATTACCAAGTATTGGTAAGC
>JALTID010000186.1 GCA_027004335.1 bacterium | reverse complement strand
GGATGTTTTTGAAGGTTTGATCGTATCAAAGGAGTTTCTACTAAAAACTCATAGAGAATTGGTTCACGCAGTAGAAAATAAAAATTCTAAAGAAGCATATTCCGTAGCAAAAAAATATCTTGAAAAAGGTATGGAAAACCTTTTAAAGGAGAAATAAAATGAAAATCTGCAAGGAATTTAAAGGCAGATTCGTAAAAAAACACTCCTGCAGAACAATTATTGCAATTGCAGAAGTTGTTGCCCCCTATGACGAAACAATACCTGTTGAAATACCCAAGAGAGAAATACTGGAAGAAGCTGACACATTTTTTCTTTTAGTGGGTAAAACTAATAGGTTTTTCATAAGAATACTTCTTTTTTTCATAAGCTTCATTTTACCATTGCTATTTTTCAAATACAGGACCTTTTCCTCCCTCTCCTTTGAAACAAGGTACAAGATAATGAAAAAACTTCACGACAGCCCTATGTTTTCTCTTCGTGGTCTCTACATAATGGCATCAATGCTAATATTACCCTATTACTATTCCATACCAGAGGTTCTTCAGAGAATAGGTTATCCCTATGACAGGTTTTATCATAAAAAGAGGGAGGTCGCCTGATGATCATAGATGGAAGAAAAATAGACAAGGATCTCAAATTAGAAGCAGATGTAGTAATCATAGGTTCAGGGGCAGGAGGAGCACCAGCAGCCTATCGCCTCGCAAAAGCAGGCAAAAAAGTTATCATTGTGGAGGAAGGTGGGCACTTTACAAAAGAACATTTCAACGGGAATGCTTATGAAATGGTAAAGCTGATGTATAGAGATGCAGGTTCAATTTTATCGCTTGGCAATACGGGGATAGTGATCCCACTTGGTAAAACTCTTGGAGGTACAACCACCATAAACTCTGGAACAATGTTCAGAACACCAGATGAGGTAATAAGAGAATGGCAGGAACACTATGGAATCAAAACCATAACATCTGAGAAGTTAGAACCTTACTTCAAAGAAGTTGAGGAAATAACACATACAATGGAAGTACCATGGGAACTAATGGGGAGAAACAATCAGCTTTTTGCCATTGGTGCAGAAAAATTGGGATTTCATGGATTCACATTAAAAAGAAATATGAAAAACTGTGAAGGAAGCGGCCTATGCCCCTTTGGATGTCCCATTGATGCAAAACAGGCTATGCATGTTACATACATTCCTCTCTCCGAGCAATCTGGAGCAACCTACTATACCTATGCCCATGCAGAAAAAATTATCACAAAAGGACCAAAGGCCGCAGGAATTTCAGGCTACTTCCTGAAGGGGAAATATGGGGTTGAACCTTCAAATTATAAATTTGAGATAAACGCTCCAGTGGTAATTGTTGCAGCAGGTGCTATCTTGACCCCCCTTCTGCTTCAAAAAAATAAAATAGGGAAATCTAGTGGATGGCTGGGTAAAAATTTGAGGATACACCCAGCTGCAAAGGTCATGGGGTACTTTGAAGAGAATCTGGAAAGCTGGAAGGGGATCCCACAAGCTTACTGTGTGGATGAATTCTCTAATGAAGGGATTATCTTTGAAGGATTCTGGATACCTCCTTCAATGCTCTCTATTGCCCTACCTGCTTTTGGAAAAGGCATAAAAAAAATGATGCTTGATTATAACCATCTCGCAGGATTCGGGATAATGGTACATGATTCTTCCTCAGGAAAAGTTAAACCATTTGGAAACGCTCCTTTTATCACTTATAAAATGAATAAAGAAGATCTGGAGAAATTTAGGAGAGCGATAAAAATCGCCAGTGAGGTCTATTTTGCCGCAGGTGCAAAGAAGATCTATCCACCTATTTTTTCTCTGGAAGAAATCACATCCCCATCTAAGTTAAGCTCCATTGATACAATCAAACTCAAGCCAGATATGCTGGAGCTCTCTGCTTTTCACCCTATGGGAACAGCAAAGATGGGCTCAGATCCAAAGGATTCGGTGGTAGATGAAAATCTGGAGATGCACGAGGTAAATAACCTTTTCATCATTGACGCGAGCATATTCCCCACATCTCTTGGAGTGAATCCACAAGAATCAATAATGGCTTTCTCCTCATATGCCACAGATAAAATTATTGAACGCTGGGATAAACTTGTAAAATAGGCTAAGTTATTCTTCTTCGTTTAGGTTGAATCAGAAAAAAGACGAGAAAAAGAGTGGTAAGAGTAACAACAATTGTGGCTCCAGAGGGAAGATTTAAGAAAAAACTGAAAAGTAAACCAAGGTAGATTCCCATGATAGAAAAGATAATTGAGAGGAGAACCATCAGCTTATAATCATAGGTGATGAGAAACGCTATAGCCCCGGGAATTACAAGTAGAGCAGAAACAAGAATAATCCCCACCATCTTAATTGAGATCACCACAGTAAAAGAAACAATTGTAAGAAAAAGATAATAGAGAAAAGCGGTAGGAATTCCATTAACATCTGCCAGTTCTTCATCAAAAGCGGCGAAAAACATCCTTTTAAAAAATAAAGCGATAAAAATAAGAGACACCACTCCAATAATGATAGAAGCAAAAACATCTCCAGAAGTAAGAACTAAAATATTTCCAAAAAGATAACCCATTACATCCACATTGTAATTGTGAGAAAAACCAAGAAAAATCACACCAAGAGCCATTGCGGTGGCAAAGAGGATCCCAATAGATACATCTGCATGTAGGGAACCTTTTCTTCCTATTCCACCGATCCAGAATGCACCTATCAGAGCAAAGGCCATAGCAGTTAGATAGGGATTAGTGCCCAGTAGAATCCCAAGAGCCACTCCGCCAAAAGCCGTGTGAGAGATCCCCACTCCAATAAAGGATAATTTTTTCAGTACTATAAAAACTGAGAGAATCCCGGTAATTAGTGCCAAAACACTACCTGCGAGGATAGCTTTTTGCATAAACGGAAGCGCAAGGACTTCAATCATTTTCTCTCTTCACCCTTCACATTTACTGAGCCGCAATTCTCACAATTTTCATCATGAATCAAAATCATATCTGCACCACTGCCATACACTCTCCTTAAAAGCTCTGGATCTGTGATACAAACAGGTTCACCATGATAATGAAGTACCCTGTTGAGACAGGCAGTTTTATGTATATAAGAAGAAATTACACCAATATCATGAGAAACCATAACAATTGTTACACCTAATTCTTTATTTATTTTCATAAGCAACTGATAGAAATCTTCCTGAGCAACCACATCTATACCAGTATTTGGCTCATCAAGAAATACAATCTTTGGCTCACCTGCCAGAACTCTTGCAATGGAGACTCGCTGTTGCTGTCCTCCCGATAACTTTCCGAAGGGGTAATTCTCCCACTTTTCCATATTAACCATTGAAAGATAACTTCTCACCTTCTCTTTCCAGTTAGAAGGCAACTTTCCAAACCAGCTTTTCATCATTCCAAAAGCAACAAGATCCCTGACCTTTACAGGAAAATCTGGATCATAGAGACTTTTCTGGGGGAGATACCCAGTAAGACCCTTCTTTTTAGCCTCAGAAGGTGTAAAACCAAATATTCTGACTTCACCTGTATAATCAAGAAATCCCAGAATAGCTCTTATAAGGCTTGTTTTACCACCCCCATTGGGTCCAACTATTCCTAAAATTTCTCCCTCCACAACATCAAAGCTCACATTTTCAATGATCACTTTTCCAGCAATTTTCACCGTAAGATTTTTAACTTCAAGAGCTTTCATCTGTTTAAACCTGAAACAAGCTGGTTTAAATTATACTTCATAAAAGAAAAATAATTATCTCTTCCTCTGCAATCAGGACATCCAAGAGGATCAAGTAGAATATAACCAATACCTAAGTTCTTTGCGATCTTTTTTAACAATTTTACATTCCCCAGCTTTTCTCCAAAGATCACTTTGATCCTGTATTTTTTTGCACCTTCAGCCAATTTCAGCATATCTCTGGGAGTTGGTTGCATTCCCTCTCCTTTTATTACCACATCAACTATGTTCAATCTATATCTCTTTGCAAGGTAATACCATGCGTTATGAAATACAATTAAGTTTTTATTTTTTACCCGGGATAACCTATTTCGATAAAGCTCATTAAGCTCCCGTAATTTTTTGTTAAGCACAGAAAATCTTTTCAGATAGTAACTTTTATTAGCCGGATCCTTCTGGACCAACACGCTGGTAATTTTCTTACCTAAAACAAGAACCATGGAGGGATCAAGCCAGAAATGATAATTATTATTTTCTGGTTTAACGAGAGAAGCAAACTCAATTATAACAGGGCTACCACCTGCTCCTCTCATTAATTTTACCGCCCATGGTTCAACTTCTGTCCCCACATAAACAAATATGTCAGCCCCTCTCATCTTCAAGACATCAGAGGGTCTGGGTTCAAAAATATGGGGAGAAACATTGGGGGGAAGAATATTAACAACCTCGCATCTGTCTCCCACAATCTCTTTTGTTATACTGTAAAGGGGAAAAATGGAAGTTACTATTTTTAATTTAGCCAGGAGAGGATTGGTAATGAAAAAAGTCAGAATTAATACTCCAATAAACTTTTTCATTTTTCTCCCCCACATTTTCCTTCAATGACCTGCCATGATCCAGGGAAACGGTAGCAAACATCTTCTTTTTTAAAGCCTCTTGAAAGAATAAACTTAATAAGCTCATTCTGAAAAACACCCGAGAGATCAACTCCAAGACCCTTATCTGTAAAACAGGTAAAATTATAAATCTCCTTTTCTATCCCCCACTGTGCAGAAGCTCCTACCATGGGATAACTTGGTGAATCCAGGTGGGGAGTGAGAGCAAAGCCCCACCCAGCTTGACCTGAAAGGGCAAGCTTAACCTCATCAGGTTTTACAAAAGGTTCCGTAATAGCAGAAGGATCTTCCTGAAGTCCCCCAATTTTTTTCTCAACAATATCTTCCACATACTCTGCTATGGCAGGAGCAGAAGTTAAACCTGGGGATCTGATCCCTATCACATTTATAAAATTAGAAGGTTCATCATAACCCTCAATGATAAAATCATTGGTATTCGGCTGGGCCCTGATCCCTGCAAAGGTTTTTATAGTGAGTTTTGTGGAGAGAGATGGAACAATATGACTAGCCTTTTCAATAACCTCTTTCAAGCCCTCTTCTGTTGTAAAGGTATCCTCCCTGTGATCATCATCAAGATTCTGAGCAGTTGGACCGATAAGAACATCTCCAGTAATAGTGGGAATAACCAGAATACCTTTGGAAACCATTGTCGGAGTTGGAAAAAGTATGTGATTAACCATGTATTTCTCGTTGGGATCAAGAAGAATGTATTCACCTTTTCTTGGAATTATCTTATACTTATCAATACCCGCCATGGAAGAAACCACATCTCCCCATACACCGGAGGCATTGATGACAATCTCACCATGAATTTTCTCCTCGCCTATAAGCACCGCAGTTACTATATCACCTTCCTTTTCAAAACCAATAACTCTATGATTTAAAAAGGGAACAACGCCATTTCTTACAGCACCTTTAAAAAGGTAACTCACCACCTCCATTGGACATACCACTCCTGCAGAAGGAGCATATAAACCTGCTATAGCCTCTCTGTTAAGAAGAGGTTCTATTTCAAAAAGTTCTCTTCCTCCCAGTATCTTCAGGCCAGGGACACCTCTCTCGTCTCCCTGGATTTTCTCTTTTTTTATTGTCTCCAGTTCTTCTTCATTAAAAGCTACCACGATAGAACCAGGCCTCTTTAGATCAAACCCTAGTTCCTCAGCCCATCTGGAATAAAGAAAATTACCTCTTACCACAAGCTTTGCTCTGAGGCTCCCTGGAGGATCATCATAGCCTGCATGAATAATACCTGAGTTGGCTTTGCTTGCCCCCTGAAACGGAAAAGGGGCCTTATCAATCAGAGCAATCTTCAATTTTTTCTTGCTCAGTTCATAAGCAACGCCTGTCCCTGTGATCCCTGCACCAATTATTACCACATCAAAATTGCTACTCATTTGCCAGCTCCATTCCTTTTTTATATGATTCTTCATACTGTCTTACAAAATTAAATGATGGCTCAAAAGCATCTCCCACCAGTATGATATCAGGATCATCAGAAATTCCTCGCCATTTATCAATGTCCCATTTAATACCTGCAATCTCTCTCCATCCTCTCTCCAGAACATATTTTCCGGCTACTACAAGTGTATCCCCATTTAATTCTTCAACCTCATTGCCGGCGGTTCTGACATCTACTCCGGATACTCTTAACCCTCCATGAACTTTCACTATTTTCCCCAGTAAAAAAGGGAAATCTAAATGGAAATCGGGCTCATGGGAAAAAACGATTTTTACATCAAGTCCACACTCCTTTGCAAGTAATGCAGTTTCAGCTGCGTATTCACCCCTGCCATAAACAATAAGCTTTTCCCCTGGTAAAAAGTCGTAGTGGGTCAGCATTTCACCTACCTGATAGGCAGTAAAAATTCCTGCACCTCTAAAACCGGGCAATAAATACTCCCCATAGAGAACAGGAACACCACCGGTGGCAAGAATAAGTTTATCAAATTCACAATCTGCCGTCTCTTTACCATCAGAGAAGTAAAGTTTCTTCTTTTTCTTATCCAGATAGAAGACCCTGTTTCCCTTAATAAAATTTTCCTCTGGCCTTTCCCGCCCCAGGAGATAATCCCTAAATTCGTTTCCTGAGAATTCTCCTGAGATATTTTCACCTTTCTTTTTTGAAAATTTTAACCAGGTAAGAGTGTAGAGGAAAATTGGTCTCCCTTCCAGCAGCGTAAAGTCTGTAAAATTCCTCTCAAGCAGCCCATCGGCGACACCAAAACCAGCCACTCCACCACCCACAACACAGATTTTTTTTCTCATCGTCTGGACTCCCTTCTCACAATATTGGTCACTTTTTGCATGTAATTTCTTACATTCTTACCATAATACCCCATGTTAAGAATTTCTTCAATTTTATCATTCATATCACCTTCCGAAATGGCTCCTTTTAAAAAAAGAAGAATCGGTACCATCGGGGAGCTGGTAAAAATTATAGATCTCCTGAAAGCTTTCTTTATTGCTTTTTTGTCATCAATAATAGCAGGCAATTCTCTTTTCTCAGCAACCCATAACACTGCGTCTTCACCATGTAAAAAGTGATCCCCCAATCTGATCACCTCAGCATCCTCTGAGAAAAATTTTTTAAAGTAGTTCCTATCACCACAATCTTTCCTCAAAGCCTCTTCAACCACAATATATGGAACAAAGAGTTTATAATTTTTAATAAACCCCTGCAACAGCCCCACCCTTCTGAGGTAGAAAACCACACTTGTGTCCACCACAAATTCAGGATATTTTGAGAGAGAAACTATTTTTTCAAACACCGGTGGGGTTTGTAGCCAGCTTTTACCGCCTTCTGCCATGAGTTAAACCAGACCCTGTTTTCAGGTTTTATTCTTCTTGCCTGCTTACACTCAGGAGAATAAAAATACTTTCCCTTTTTAGAAGCAAGATACTTACCTTTTATTACCTTTATTTCATACTCTCTGAAGTGTCTGGACCTCTGTCGTATTCTTTCCTTCAGATATGGACTATTGAGGTTCCAGAGACCACGGTTGTGCTCTATTGCATCTCTTTCAAGTTTTCTGAACATCTTCATGTACTTAAATGGATACCTAGTAAATGCAAAAGCATACCCATCTTTCACTATCTTTGCATTATAAAATGTTCCGTCAGGAAGAAAAATATAGGCAAGCAATCTTCCATACTTGTCCCTTATCTGCCAGTCATACTGGAGATAAACAGTTTTTCCCTGAAGATGTTTTTTAGTATATCTTGATGCTTCTTTTCCAAAATATTGAACAGGCCTGCGTGGATCCACAGTCTCAGGAGTATTTATTCCTATCAATCTGACTTTTTCATATCTCCCATTTTCAAATTTAACCACAACCGTATCACCATCAACAACTCTTACAACTTTTACCTTATCACCTTTTACC
>JALTID010000185.1 GCA_027004335.1 bacterium | reverse complement strand
ATAAGGCCCAGTGCAAGAAATCAGATAATTGGGAAAATAGAGAAGATAGAAGTTAGAAAAGTGAGAGCAGAATTACTGGTTAATTCCGGGGGAATCCAGTTTACTTCACTGATCACCGTCAGGAGCCTGCAAGATCTGAACCTCTCAGCAGGTAAAAAAGTTTTTCTCATATTCAAAGCATCCCATGTGGAAATTCTGGAAAATCGCGGGAAATGTCATCGTAAAATCAACTGCTTCAGAGGCAGTGTTACAGATATAAAGCGTGAAAGAGAGGATGGAGAATGTTTTATTGAAAGAGAAATTTCTATCCTGAATGAAGGAATAAAATTGATCTCAATATCCAGAATCCCCCATGAAGAAAAAATTCAACATAAGAAAGGAGATGTGATAAATGTCTTTATCAGGCCGGAAAATATTATCGTGGGTGTTTAAGTTTTGTCTCATTGCAATTTTCTTAACACTTTCTGCCCCATGGCAAAGTTCAGGAGAAGAAACAAAAATAATAAAAATCTTCCAGGCAGGAAGTCTCTCTATCCCGCTGCATCAGGCCGCTGAGGTTTTTGAAAAAAACCACCCTGGTGTAAAAATTATAATGGAAGCGAGCGGAAGTGTTATGGCTGTGAGAAAAATCACAGATCTTGGTAAAAAGGCAGATATCATCGCAGTGGCGGATCACAATTTAATAAAAAAAATGCTTTTCCCGAAATATACCGGGGAATACTACATCTTTGCCTCCAACGAAGTGGGAATTACATACACTAGAAATTCTCTGTTTTCTGATCAAATAAATGAAAAAAATTGGTTTCAGATCCTTAACAACAAAAAAGTAAAATGGGGATTCTCCAATCCATCAATTGATCCCTGCGGATACAGGACCCTGATGGTACTCAAACTTGCTGATTATTACTATAAAAAACCTATCTTTGAGGACCTTATTTTAAAAAATTTAAATATTAAAGATAATAACAGAATAATCCAGATCCCCTCTCAGATTAAAAAAAAGAAAAAAAATATCTTCATCAGACCCAAGTCTGTAGAGCTACTGGGTCTTCTTGAAGCAGGTGCAATAGATTATGCATTTGAATACAGGAGTGTTGCATTGCAGCATAACCTGAAGTTCCTGCCGCTCCCTGCGGAGTTGAATCTCTCTTCTATGAAACTCAAAAAGCAATATTCTCGGGTGAAAATTGCTCTTCCCGGTAACAGAATTATAATCGGGGCCCCTGTACTTTATGGAATTGCGGTCTTAAAGAACGCACCAGAGAAAAAAGCAGCCGAAGAATTCTTGAAATTCTTTCTTGGTAGAGATGGTATGAAAATAATAAAAGACTCTTACCAGAACCCGGAGTTTCCACCAGTAAAAGTAAGAAACAATGAAAAATAAAAAACTTATAATCTTTATAGCCTCAGCTGAAATACTTCTCCTGCTTTTTATTACCTATCCCATTCTGCTTCTTATCTTTACCACCAGCCCGGGGGATCTGACTCTATCCCTTAGAGACAGAGCAGTCTGGTACTCCATTGGAATTACCATCCTGACAGCAACAATTGCAACCGTAGTGGGATTATTAGCTGGAATTCCGGCTGCATATTTTATCGCAAGGAGCAATTCCAGGTGGAGCCGCCTTCTTGAGAACATCATGGTGCTGCCAACTCTTATTCCCCATGTAATTGTAGGGATCATATTTGTACTTACAACCGCATCCTCCAATCCTGCAGGTTACTTGATGGGAAAATTAGGGATATCACTTGTGGATTCCCTCTATGGGATAGTGGCAGTAATGCTGTTTGTAAGTATTACCTACATCATCAACAGCGGTGTGACTGGTTTTAATTCTTTTCCCGGGATCATGGAGGAGGTTGCATATTCCCACGGGGTATCTGCTGCAACCACATTTTTTAAAGTCTCATTGCCTCTGGCAGGACCATCCATTATAAGAGGTGCGATCCTTTCCTTTGCAAGGAGTATAAGTGAAACCGGGGCTTTTCTCATACTTGCAACATATCCGAGGACTGCTCAGGTCCTCATATATAATAGATTTATCACTGAGGGACTGAAAAAAACACAGGGGATTGCAGTAATCGTAACTGTTATAAGTTTTACACTATTGCTTTTACTCATTATGAATAGGAGAGCAGTCTGGCATGAACAATGAGATAAAAATACAGATAAAAGATATTGCAGGGGAGTTTGTGTTAGATGTTAATGTATCACTGAATATGAAAAAATACACTATTATCCTGGGACCCAGTGGTTCTGGTAAGACTCTTTTTTTAAAAAATCTTGCAGGATTGAGAACCGGGAAACAAAATATAATCCTCAATTCCACAAATATTTCAGGACTATCTCCACAAAAAAGAAAGATGGTTTATATTCCACAGGGAGATTCACTTTTCCCCCATATGAGTGTAAAAGAGAATATACTTTTCCCCTGTGGAAGGAGAAAATGCGGAGAAAAATTATTTAAAAAAATAATTGAAGAATTCAAAATAGCTCCCCTGCTTGATAGAACCCCTCCGACTCTTTCGGCAGGCGAAAAACAGAGGGTAATTCTTGCCAGAGCCCTTCTCCTTGAACCAGCAGTTCTGCTTTTAGATGAACCTTTCTCGTCCCTTGATTTCCATATAAAATTTGAAATGATTAACTTCTTAAAAGATATTAGAAAGGAATACAGATC
>JALTID010000184.1 GCA_027004335.1 bacterium | reverse complement strand
ACATATACCTCAAATCCGATCCCACCTACATCAATTAATAGTTTTCCTTTTTCTTTTTCAAGTATTCTCCCTCTAAGAAAGCCCAGCATACTTCTCCATCTCTTTTGTTATGTAATAATGGCATAGAGCAATTGCAAGAGCATCTGTGGCATCAGATGATCCCTGAATCTTACGGGAAAGAGTAAGCTCTACAACTTTTGATACTGAAGCTTTATCTGCTCTTCCATCACCTGTGACTGTTTTTTTTACCTTAGCAGGAGGATATTCATAAATATCAATTTTGTTTAAGCCAGCCAGTAGAAAAACCACTCCTCTAACCTGGTTTAGTAATTCTGATGCATGGTAATCCTTCCCATAATAAGCTTTTTCAAGGGCTATTACATTTATGGAGTAGTTTCTTATGAGATTGGTAAGAAAATTGAAAACTTCTACAAGCTTTTCTGAATGTCCTTTTATTTTGCCTAAAAAAAGAGAATCATGAAAAACATAGTTTGGTGCAGAGGACACCTTAATAATTCCTGCTCCCACAACCTTTGTACCAGGGTCAACTCCTAATATATTCACTCTTTTCCCGATCAGGAGGCGAGTTTTTCCATTTCTTCTGCGGAGATATCAAAGTTAGCACATACAGAGTTAACATCATCTATATCTTCCAAAGCCTCCATTAATTTTAGCATCTGTTCCGCGGCTTTGCCTGAAAGTTTTATTTGAGTCTGGGGAATCAATGTAATTTCAGCGTTCATATATTTTAGACCAGCTTCCTCAAAGGCGTTTTTTACAGTTTCAAAGTCTTTTACCTCAGTGAAAACTTCCAGTATATTGTCATCTTCAGGTTCTTTGGTATCAAGCGCTCCAGCATCCAGGGCAACTTCAATCACTGCGTCGGGGTCTACCTCATCTTTGTTGAAGACGATGTAACCCATTTCGTCAAAAAGCCATGAGACACACCCGTTTTCTCCCAGACTCCCCCCATATTTTGAAAAAACATGTCTCACATCCGCTGCAGTTCTTCTTTTGTTATCTGTAAGTGCTCTTACCATTACTGCTACACCCTGAGGTCCATATCCCTCATATACCACCTCTTCAAATGCTTCAGCTCCTGATAGTTCCCCTGTTCCCTTTTTTATTGCTCTAATAATATTATCCTGCGGCATGTTTGCTGCCTTTGCCTTCTCAATAACTGCCCTTAAACGAGGATTGTTCTCAGGGTTTCCTCCCCCATGTCTGGCTGCTACCTGGATTTCTCTAATAAGTTTACTGAACATCTTACCTCTTCTGGCATCTTCCCTGGCTTTTTTGTGTTTGATAGAACTCCATTTATTATGTCCAGACATTTCTTCCTCCATTTAATTTATTGTAAATAGAGATTATTTTCATCGTTTTTCATAATGACTGGTTTTACAATTTCTTTTCCAAGAGAAATTCTGATAACTTCATCCATATGTTCTATGGGAACTATTTCTAACTCTTCTTCCACAAAATCGGGAAGTTCTTTAATGTATGGGAGATTTTCTGTGGGGATTATAACTTTTTTGATCTTTTCTCTGTGTGCCGCCAGTAATTTTTCTTTTATGCCTCCAACAGGGAGAATCCTTCCCCTGAGAGTTATTTCTCCTGTCATTGCCAGTGAATTACTCACAGGAGTGGCTGTGAGGGCTGACGCAATGGAAATTGCAATAGCTATTCCTGCTGATGGTCCATCTTTGGGAACTGCTCCTTCAGGAACATGAACATGGATATCATATTTTTTATAAAATTCTTCTTCAATACCCAATAGATCAGCAATGGATCTTATGTAGGTAAGTGCAGCATGGGATGATTCACGCATTATTTCGCCAAGCTTGCCTGTAAGAATGAGATTTCCACTGCCAGGTATTATAGTTGTTTCAATGGTGAGTACAACTCCTCCATATTCGGTCCATGCCAGCCCATTTACAACTCCAGGGATTTCCTTCTCTTCTCTCCCCGTAGCTGGATAAATGGGAATTCCCAGGTAATTTTCAAGATCCTGTACATCTACTCTGATTTTCAAAGAATCTTTTTTTACATGGGAGGTGGCAACTTTCTTGGCAATTTTTCTCATGATCTTTGCGATCTCTCTCTCTAAGTTTCTGACGCCTGCTTCTCTTGTGTATTCGTTGATTATTCTGCTCAGAGTCTCTCTTGTGAAGGTTATATCAACTTTACCGAGGCCGTGGGCTTTTTTTTGTTTGGGAAGAAGATGCCTGAAAGCTATCTCAATTTTTTCCTGTTCTGTATAGCCTTCAATAGTTATTATTTCCATTCTATCCCTGAGCGGTGGAGGTATCGCAGGGAGGAAATTTGCAGTGGTGATAAAGAAAACATGTGAGAGATCGTATTCCATGTCAAGGTAGTGATCCATAAATGTGTTATTCTGCTCAGGATCCAGAACTTCAAGAAGTGCAGCTGAGGGGTCTCCCCTGAAATCAGATGAGAGCTTATCAACTTCATCTATAAGAAATACGGGATTTATGGTTGCTGCTTTGCGCATTCCTTGAATGATTTTTCCAGGAAGGGCCCCCACATAAGTTCTTCTGTGTCCCCTTATTTCTGCTTCATCTTTTACTCCCCCGAGTGAGATTCTGACAAATCTTCTCCCCAGAGAATTTGCTATAGACCTCGCAAGGGAAGTTTTCCCAACCCCGGGAGGTCCGACAAAACAGAGGATG
>JALTID010000183.1:2845-8120 GCA_027004335.1 bacterium | reverse complement strand
TAATGTGAATCCTAATCAGTATGCTCTTAAAGGGGTTAAACTTGATGTGTCCCAGACTTTAAACAAAGGGGGTGTTGATTATCAGGTTTCCCCCGATGGAGGAACAACATGGTATGATATAACACCCGGTAATTATGTGGAGTTTGGTGTGGAAGGTAATGACCTTCGATGGGAAGCTTTGCTGGCGAGGGGAGGTCCCCAGAGTTCCCCTGTCCTTGATAGGGTTACTTTAACGATTTATTATGCTGAGTAGGAGCAACAGAATGACTAAGAAGCTGTTTGTCCTTTTGATACTTTTACCCTTCCTTGTGATATCGTGTGGAAGAGAGAAGGATACTTCTTCCTCTGACGGGAGTAACAAGAATTTATCTGTAACAAAAACTTTTCAGGTGAATGTTCCGGGGGATATGACATGGGTAAAAACCGACATTTTGATGGATCCTGGTGTGAGAGTAAAAATAGCAGCTCTTGATCCATCCCTTGCTGTTGGTGATCCTATCGCTAGACGATTTGATCCTGTTAAGATGTTCGGACACGGTGGGTTAATTGGTAGGATCGGAGTAGAAGGAGTGCCTTTTCCTGTGGGTGCTGAAAAAGAAGTTCAGGGTAGTAGTTTGACCCGGGG
Organism: bacterium; assembly: GCA_027004335.1. Taxonomy (GTDB): domain Bacteria; phylum JALSQH01; class JALSQH01; order JALSQH01; family JALSQH01; genus JALTID01. The sequence continues at coordinate 7,495 of JALTID010000183.1, read as the reverse complement.
GGAATATCTTTACCTCGGCAGGAATATAACTCTTGCCATGCCTTCTGGTTCTACTGAGACTGTGATGGATGTATATACTCCAGCAACTGATGCCACTGAGGTTGAACCACTGACGACAATAAAAACCTTCCTTCAACCGATCCCTGTAAAAATTAAGATTCGGTACACTGATGCGCCTGCTCCCCTTGCTCCCATAGATAATTTCTGGTTGGAAGATCAATCCCCTACCTTTGATTGGGATGATATTGATAATGCCGTTCAATATATATTTGAAGTGAGTGAATTCCCTGATTTTAGAGATGTGTTTTTATCCGTGAACACCATGAATTCTTCTCTTAACACTGCTACTCTTAATAATACTCAGCAACTTATTCCCAATCCAAACCAGCGACAGCAGCATCCTGTATTTGTTGAAGGCGTTTACTACTGGTATGTTAGAGCCCAACTCAATGTAGGTAGAACCCTTGCCCCGGAATTGAAATGGTCAGAGAGAAGTGTAGTGTGGAAATTTGGAATAGAGCAAGAAACTACTATTGACCCACCAGAAATATTGAGTCCTACTCCTGATGAAGAATTTGATGAGAATAGCAATGTCTTAACTGAGTTTCTTGCTTCACAGGATGGAAGCGGATTATTGTGGAGGATAAAATTTTACCATACCGAATGCGGGAATGTGATAAATACCAATGAAATTCCACCTGAAAAGGTGCTCTTATGGAGAGTCTTTCAAACTACAATAGATTCCGATGTGATAAATGAACCGCCTAAAAATTATGCCTATTATCTGTTAAATGGCGTCCACAGGGGCGAATGGGTTTTTCAGATTCAGTTGAGGGATGGTGCTGATCCTCAGGGTGAGAGAATGGCTTCAAAGGAAGTTCATATTACAGTGGGCTGCAATAGATAGTTAAAAAAAGTGTGGGGGAGATATAAAACTTGGTTGTTTTCGGAAAAATAATGGAGATAATGTTACTGAGAAGGAGGTAAATTTTAAAATTGGAATGGGAAGTTTTTTTAATTGTAGGAAGGATTTTTGCGAGATAAGTATATGTTAATAATTATGTTGTTCTTAACCAGCTTTTTAACATCATAGTTTTCTTTGAGAAATATGAATAATTCTTTGTTCTGGCATGTTTTTTGCTATAATTTATTTTAAGAGGAGGTGGTGTGTGAAAGGAATAAAAAGTGTATTGCTAATAGTTTTTATTGCTCTAAGTTTTTCTTCATGCAATGGGTGCAATCCCCATCACCACCCCCCTGTAGAACCAATTCCTTCATTACCTAAATCCGCTCATCAGATTTTAATTGATTCTTTTTCTGTTTCTCCTTTGATCGGGAAGGCTCCTCTGACTGTTAAAGTTACAATTGTTGCTCATATTTCAGGGGAAGAGTATAAGGGAGATAGACCCCTTATTTATAGGATTGATTTTGATGGTGATGGAAGATGGGATTTTGAAGGTAATCCATGCCTTAGCGTTAGCTATACATATAAAAATGTTGGAACTTATACCCTTAAAGCAGAAATTTACAACACAGAGGATGGGACTACCAAGAAGATTGAAGATAGAATAATCACGGTAAATGCTAATAAGCCTCCAAAGATTACCAGTATCTCTGTTTCTCCGCGGGAAGGCAAACTTGTAAATGGGAAAATGAGTGTTATGTTGTTTGTCACGGCGATCGATCCTGATGCTTCTTCAGGAACTGGTATCGCGAAGGTTACCTATGACATGGATGGAGATGGTAAGGTAGACTATGAAAAGACAAATCCCTCCTCTTTGGATATAGAATGGACTTATACAAGAGTTGGGGAATACACAATTATTGTTAAAGTTTATGATGCAGATGGTGCCTCCGCCACTGCCAGGACTGGTGTAAGGGTTTACATTTCTCCATCATTTCTGACTTCGCAAATTGATCTTGACTCTTTTGCCTATTCGGTGTATATTACAGGGCCATTTACTGATAGATCAATTTTACCTGCTGAATTACAGGGTACAGGACTTAAACCATATTATTTAATTTTTCTTGGTGAGTCATATGGTAATGTGGACATATATTATTCTGAGGATGTTTCAGGGGGAGACATAATATTTCTCTCTCGATTTAGAGTACTCCTCTCCAGTGCTTCATATTCAGGTGGAGTTAAGAGTATGGTTTATCGTGATAAATGTCTATTATTAGCAGGAGGAGGAGAAGGTTCCGGTGAGCCATATGTGGTAGCCGGGGTCAAATTTTCCAATGGGATAGAACACCCGAATGTGATTATCTACAATGAAGGAAGTAACCATTATGATTATAATATCTTTTACGGTTACTCACTGGGAGCTCCTAATTATCGTGGCCATATTATCCTTGGAAGTTATAAAGGTAAAGCCTTTGTTGCTGCACCATGGTTTTCAATTAGAAATCCAGGTGGGGGGGTTAATCTAAGGAGTTTTTCTATCAGTGGATGTAAACGGCTTAGCAGTCTACCTTTTCCTTTTTTGGAGGAGTTGAGAATATGTCCTTTTGATACTCAAGCACATTTTTGTTCAAAAGTGATGGATGTCCTTTATTACAAAAACCACTTTTTTATAGCTGCTAATAAATATGGAATGGTAAGTGTCAGCATGAAAGAAGTGGTTGATAATTGTAGCGGTAAAAGCACATGTTATGTTGTAGATGATTTTTCTGCCTGCTCTTCAAATGATTCATGTGTAAAAGGTCAATTTTTCGGTGTGCCTCCCTATGTGCCCAACGCGCTGAATCCCGATCCTAGTGGGTTCCCCAATATGCGGTACTGGGTGGTTAATTCCCTTTATTTGGAAAGAGGTGGTTGGGTAGCAGATGAGCCATTAAATTTTAGATATGATGAAGAAGAAAATGGTTATGTTGCGAGAGTAAAATATTTTGCACATGTAACTTCTACTGAAGACGCTTTTCTATATAGAAATGGTGAGAAAGTTCCAAGAAATTACTGGCATTTTATTGATGGGAAAAGAGTATATCTTTATCCAGAATATTTTGTTGAGGATCCATGGGCGTATTATATTATAAGTTATAAAAAGGCAGATCTTCTTTTTGCGGGAGTAAATAATGGTGGGGATACACCGCAGGATCACCATACAGTTCCTTTATTCATAATTGATGTTACAGATCCTGATAATCCTGTGTTTTTGAACAAAAAATGCCTTGAGATTCCTGTTTCTTTAGAAGGATCCTGTGAATTACAGGGTCACTTTACACAATATTCGGGTGATAGGTTTTTTATGGACCCAATATATGTGAGGTGGCCGTATGCATATACTTATGGAGGAAATGAAATAAGATTCCTGCCGGTATTAAATCCACTATTTCCTTTCCCTTCAGATTTTGATTGGTATGATTATAACAGAATCTTTGTCTCTGAAATTGATAACTGGACCGATGCAGGTGCTATTTCTAGTTGTTATACTACAAATGGTGGATATTGCCCACATAATATGTTTACTGATATTATTAATCTTGGTGAAGCCACCCTGGCTGCTAATTATTACAGGGGCCTTTCATTGATTGGAAGTGATTATCGGATCAAAAGGGAATTAAATATAGGAGGAATCCCCTTTGGGTTTTCTCCATTCAAATATCTTGGAAGGGAATATGTTTTTGTGGCAAAAGGGTATGGTGGAGTGGACCTTTATGATATCAATAAGATTACTCATCCCAAAGTGATTTCCCATATTGATATAGATGGAGAAGCTACAGGAGTCTATTTTGACAGGGGTACAGGAATGCTTTATGTGGCAGGAAATAATTATGGAATTTATTCTTTTGATTATAGGAATTTCAGGAAGCCCCAGTTGGTTTCTCGTTGGATGAGTTCCTCCAAAATAAAGAGATTGGATGGGGATAATTCTAATTTTATATTTTTCTGTAATGATTCTTCTCTTCCTCCTGTACTGTTTTATAAAAGACTTAGTGATTTTTCGTCTCCACATAGAGTATCCGGATCATATTCGTGTTTTTTTCAGAACGCACCAATATATGTTGCAAAAGACAGGAGTAACCTACTTGCTATTGAAGGCTATCTTTATTCCTATGATTTTTCTAATCCTCCTCGTATGACATTGTTGACACGGGTGCTTGGTAGTGAAGTTGTTGATAATTATGTTGATAGGAATTTTCTTATCCTTGCGACTTCAAGAAATGTTTTCATATACGATATATTTTCTCCTACCTCGCCTTATAAGATTTCAAGTATTAATATGAATGACTATCTAACTCCTTCCGAGATGAATAGGGGAGGAAGTATAAATTCAATTGACAAGGTAGCACAATATCTTTTTGTGTCACTTTCTAATGTTGGATTGTTTGTATTTGATATTTCTAAACCAGAACAACCTATGATTGTTGGTGATATCAAGGGCTTTCAATCTACGGTAATGAACGCTTTTGTGAAGGAAGATCAAAATTCTCCGGGTACCTTTTATTATGATGCTATGCTTGGATCGGGAAGTTATGATAGGAATCTTTACAAAATATATTTTGTTAGATTTATTGGGTTAAATCCACCGATGTATTAACCTTTATGAGAAATTTTGTAAGCATGTTTTTTGATAATAATTTTTATTTTAATCTTGAAAGTTCAGAGGAATCCAGGTCGTTTGTGGCACAAAAATTGTAAAATAA
>JALTID010000183.1:0-2835 GCA_027004335.1 bacterium | reverse complement strand
CTCTATTGACTGATTTTGTTTTATCGTTATTCTAATTATTATGAATTCAGTTGGAAAATTCCTTGTTGAACTCTTTCTGTATGGGGTTCCACTTCTTTTTGCAGTTGTTTTGCACGAAATAGCCCACGGGTGGGTTGCCTATAAGAGAGGGGATCCTACTGCAAAGGCTGCCGGGAGGTTAAATCTCAACCCTATCAAACATGTGGATCCAGTTGGTACTGTTGTATTGCCAATTTTTGAATTAATTTTTACTGGAAGAATTTTTTTCGGTTGGGCAAAGCCCGTACCTGTGAACTTTTTTCTTTTAAAAAATCCCAAAAGAGATATGGCTTATGTCGCAGCGGCAGGTCCAGGTATGAATTTTTTGCAGGCCATCATTTACGCTTTTTTCATTAAATTTTTCCTTATTGCTGCTCCTTCCCTTGCTTATTACCTGCGGATGCCCAGTTTTGTTAATCTCTCCGATGCGCCTGTGATGGTAAAAGTTCTTTTGCCATTAACTCAAATGGCTTTTTTTGGTGTAATTATCAACTTATTTCTTGCTTTTTTCAACCTGATACCCTTTCCCCCTCTTGATGGTAGTAGAATAGTTGTGGGGTTTGGACCACCATCTGTGGCAAGATTTTTTGTGAAACTTGAACCATATGGAATGACAATTTTAATTTTGATTATTTTTCTTATTCCAGGTCTTATTGCAAAGTTAATTAATCCTCTCGTATATCTTGTTTTGTCAATTTTGCTTTGAGGATGTTAAAATGGATGTAGTTCTCAGTGGCATGAGGCCAACTGGCAACCTTCATATTGGCCATCTGAAGGGGGTGCTTGAAAACTGGGTAAATTTGCAGGAAAAGTACAGATGTTTTTATTTCATTGCTGATTGGCATGCTATAACTACTGAATATGACAATATTTTTTCTCTTAAAGATTACAGCTTTGAAATTATTGCAGAATGGCTTGCTGCAGGGCTTAATCCAGAGAAAAGTGTTCTTTTTATTCAGTCTCAAATAAAAGAGCATGCAGAACTTCATCTTATTCTCTCAATGATAACACCTCTTGCGTGGCTTGAAAGAGTTCCCTCCTATAAGGAACTTAAAGCTCAACTCAAAAAGGATTTGAATACCTATGGATTTCTGGGCTATCCTCTCTTGCAAACAGCGGATATAATAATTTATAAAGCAAAATATGTTCCAGTTGGTGAGGATCAGGTACCTCATATTGAACTTGCCCGTGAAATTGTTAGAAGATTCCATTATATTTTTAAGAGAGAGGTATTTGTGGAACCTCAGGAGCTTATAAATGATGCAGCCAGAGTTAAAGGGCTTGATGGAAGAAAAATGAGCAAGTCATATAATAATGCCATCTTCTTATCTGATCCTTCTGAAGTGGTGAGGGAGAAAATTTTAAATGCTGTTACTGATCCGGCAAGAGTAAGGAAGAATGATCCTGGTCATCCAGAGATATGCAATGTTTTTCATTATCACAAATTGTTCTCTTCCGCTGAAGAAGTGAGGGAGATAGAAACTAATTGTAAAAAAGGCTCCATAGGATGTGTGGAATGCAAATTAAGGCTTTTTGAGAAAATTGAAGAAGTCCTTGGTCCTGTTAGAGAAAAGAGGAACCAGTTACTTGCAGATAAAGACACTCTGGTTGATATAATAAAAGAGGGAGGGAAAAAAGCACGGGAAGTTGCTTCAAGTACCATGGAGGAAGTTAGAAAAGCAGTCTCGGTGATTGATTTATGAATGAAAAGAGATTTAAGCTCAATTTAAGGGATTTTGAAGGACCTCTTGATATCTTACTCTTTATAATTCAGAAAAATAAATATGATATAAAACAGTTACCTCTTCTGGAGGTGATTAATCAGTATCTTGATTATTTGAAGGGGATTAATTCAGAGGAGGTGGACCTTGCTGTGGAAGGTCATTATATGCTTATGGCAGCAAAGTTGATCAGGGTAAAAACGAGGTTGCTTTTCCCACACAGAGAAGATGATGATGAAGAAATTGTTCTGTCTCAGGAAGAAGTTGGGGAATTGCTTGAATTTTATGGTAAGGTGAAGAAAATAGCTGATGACATAGGTAAAAGGGTTAAACTTTACTGGGATATTTTCCCTTCATGGAAAGCCCAGGCTGGCTATACAGAATCTTATGACCATGGAATATATGACATTGTTATGGCAGTGGAAAGGATGATGAAAAGATTCAAAGAGGATAATGATAGTGGAAATGTTGTTGTTTCTGAAGCACTTGATATAAAGAGGAGGCTCTTGTGGTTAATAGAATTTTTCCGCAGGAAAAATTCAGCCTTCTTTTCATCTCTCCTCCCGGAACCTCCATCGGTTAGAGATGTGCTTGAGATTTTTCTTGCTGTTCTTGAATTAACCAAGAGAGGAGCATTGAAAATTCTCCAGGAAGATTATGAAAGTGACATTCTTGTGTTTTCCACGCCTAAAATAAAATACTGTAAAGGGATTGAGGATCTCAGTGGCTGAATTAAAGCAGGTTATTGAAGCTATTTTGTTTTCTTCTCCATATCCACTTTCTCTCAAGGACTTAAGTAGAATTACAGAGAGGACTCCCGAAGAAATAGAACTCCTTCTTGGGGAGCTTGTGGAAGAATACAGGGGGAGGGGAGTGAAGATTGTGAAACTTCAAACAGGTTATCATTTCGTCACAGATGAGGAGTATTCCTACTGGATTAGAAGGATTCAGGGTGTAAAAAAAATAAAATTAAGTAAGGCCGCTCTTGAAGTTTTAGCAATTATTGCTCTTAAGCAACCGGTAACGAGGGCAGAAATTAACGATTTCAGGCAGCAAAATTCAGATGCAATTGTCA
>JALTID010000182.1 GCA_027004335.1 bacterium | reverse complement strand
GGTGGAAGTGGTCTTTGATGTGCTAAAAGACACTTTGTTGAAAGAGGGGAAGTTCAATTATCCGGGTTTCGGGATCTTTTCTGTGAAACAGAGAAAGGCAAGAAAGGGAATTAACCCAAGAACAAAGAAACCGATGAAGATCCCGGCCAGCAAGACTGTTACATTTAAACCATCTTCTGCTTTCAAAAAAGAAATTAACAAGTAAGGATTTGAGCCAGCAGGCTGGCAGGGTTCAAAAATTATGATATAATCACTTTTATGAATATGATGGTGCGCCTGCTGGCTTCTTTTTTTGGTCTCGGTTATCTACCATTTGCTCCTGGGACATGGGGAACATTAGGTGGGGTTCTTATTTATTTTTTGGAAGGAAATCTTTTTTTCTGGTGGAAGCTTTTAATCCTCATTATAATTTTTTTTATTGGAATATGGGTTGCTGACCTTGCAGACAGATCCTGGGGTACACACGATAATGGTAAAATTGTTATTGACGAAGTAGCGGGGTATCTGGTTGGTGTTATTATTTTTTCCTTTACATGGCAGAGGGCAATTGGAGCCTTTTTCCTATTTCGTTTCTTTGATGTACTTAAAATTCCTCCAGCAAATATTGCTGATAAGAAAATCGGCGGTGGTTTTGGTGTGATGGTGGATGACACAGTTTCTGGGATTTATACTCTCATTGTAATGTTGTTTTTGTTTAAGTTTGGGGTGGTTTGAAATGAACCGCGTAGCTTACATTCCTATTGGTTGGGAACTACTTGATGGGACCTCGATTGACACAAACAGCAAGAAATTAAGTGATCTCCTCTTCAATTATGGGCTGGGGCTCTCATTGAAAGTTACAGTTGGGGATCAGGCAGATTTAATAAAAAGAGCACTTGGTTTTTCCCTCAATAGCGATGTAGAACTTGTGGTTATTTCTGGTGGTCTTGGTTCAACCGATGATGATCTTACGAGAAGGGCAATTTCTAAATTTTTAGGTGTAGATCTGGAGTTTAACGAAGATTGCTGGCACGAAATTTCTGAAAAAGTTAAAAGCAGAGGCTTGCCTCTTCTGGAAAAGTTGAAACTGCAGGCAATGATCCCTGCTAAATGTGAGCTTCTACCCAACCCCGTGGGGACAGCATGTGGTTTTTTTTGTAAAAAAGAGGGGAAAATAGTCGCTGTCCTTCCCGGTGTCCCTGCTGAGTTTGAGAAAATGGCGGAGATCCTGATGGAGAGACTCTACGGGGGAAAAAGAAAAAACCTCTTTCTGAAGATACTAAAAGTGTATGGGATCTCTGAAGCTTCTTTGAATGAGTTGCTCCTTTCTGTTATTAAGAGATTCCCAGTTTTTACCTTTGCCTTTTTACCAGATGCTCCGGAAATCAGACTGAAAATAAAAGGGTATGATGTTTCAGTGGCGGAGTGGAAATCTCTTGCAGCTGAGATAGAGCGGGTGGCTGGAAAGTATATTTATTCATGGGAAAATAAACCCATTGCAAAAGTTTTCGGTGAGGAACTGGAGAAGAGAGGACTATTTTTTGCCGTGGCTGAATCATGTACGGGGGGGCTTGTGGCCAAGACCATAACTGATATTCCTGGTAGTTCCCATTATTTTGATAGAGGATTTGTTACATATTCCAATGAGGCAAAAATGGATCATCTAAAAGTTAAAAGAGAAACTCTGGAAAGATATGGTGCTGTAAGTGAAGAAACTGCCAGAGAGATGGTTCTTGGGGTTCTTGAGCATAGTAATGCTGATATTGCTGCTTCTATCACAGGAATAGCTGGTCCTGCGGGGGGGACAGCTGAAAAGCCTGTAGGAACTGTTTATACTGCCATTGCTGATAGAGAGGGTAGAATTGAGGTGGTTAGAAATTTTTTCCCCGGCGACAGAGAGCATGTGAGAAGATATACAATGTATAAAGTTCTTTTGGGTGTGGTAAAATGGCTAAAAAGGTTTTATCCCCTGTAAGAAATTTTGTCGCTATTCCTCTGGAGGGAGAGATCAGAGAGATTCTTTTTAATTCTGTAATGAAATGGAGAGGAATGCAGCCTTCCTTGAAATGGGAAAAAAGAGGTAACTTTCATTCTACTCTGAAGTTTATAGGAAATTCAGCACCAGAAGAGTTAAAAATTATTCAGGGAATTATCAGTCAGGTATTTTCAGATGCATCCTCTTTTTGTGCCCCTGTTACGAGAATTGGTGCATTCCCGAACATGAAAAGAGCTAGAGTAGTATGGCTTGGTACTATTTTCCCTGATGAATTTGTTAAGAGAATTAATGACTTTGACAGGGTGCTCTTTGAAAAATTATCCATCCCCATGGAAAGAAAACCCTTTGTTCCCCATATCACCATCGCAAGGGTGAAGAATATACATGTTGTATCTTCTCTGATAAGGGAGTTTGAGGAATTTAAAAATAGAATTGATGGAATGAATTTCAGAGTCACAAAGGTGGTTCATTTTAAAAGTGAGCTTCGTCCCTCTGGCGCTATTCATACGCCGATGTTTGAATTAAATTTAAAATAAAAGTTCTTAGGTTAAGTTGACATTTTATCTACATTATGATAAACTATTAAATAGGGAGGGTATTAAATTAAGTTTTATTTGAATCTTCCCAAACAATCAATGGAGGTTAGAGATGAGAAAGAGAATTATTCCAATTTTTCTTCTTTTTTTTCTTGCTTTCTTCGCATCATGCGGAGGAAGCAACAAGACAAAGGGGACAGCAACATCAGTTCTTCCTGAGGTAG
>JALTID010000181.1 GCA_027004335.1 bacterium | reverse complement strand
ATCTTCTCTGTGTCAATTATCTTTAGATTCTCAAGGTCAAGATTCCTTACAATTTCCTCTGGCAAGAATGCCTCTATGAAATCTTTTACATTTTGAGGATTACCCATCAAATGTTTAAAGAATGAATTGTGTGGATGTTTCAGGTCAAACATGGTATATTTCCTTTTTATAAAGTTTATGAATTATTAGTAAGATTACAAGGTGTGAGACCAAAAATATAAAATGGGTTAGGGTACATAGTAACGTCGGAGCTGGTTGGAGGAAATGCGGATTTTTTCTCAGGGCACTTTTTCTGCTATAATTATTAAAAAAGGGGAAAAAATGAAGAAATTTCTTTTTATTTATTTGATCATCTTTTTTTCACTTACCTATTTTAGTAGTTGTGCAACAATGAGTGTTTATGATCAAAATGTTCTTGACTTTTCAAGAGGAGATAAGCCTTTTGTCTCAACAGGTATAATAGGATATTTTTATGTCCCATACCGTTTGTATATTTCTTTTTCTCCAGCTAAAGGCCACAGGCTCTCTTTTGATCTTGGAGAGAGAGAGTTTGGTGGAAGCTATATTTTCAAATTTGCACGCCTCAGAAGTATTGATTTATCCACAGGAATTAATTACCATGGTGAACAGAAAAAGGGAATGAGAATTACTGCCGAAAAAGATAGTTCAAGTGATGAAGAACAGATCCCTTTTAATGAATTGATTGAGGTGCCTATTAGTATGACTTATTTAAAAAATAAGGTAATGGGATGGATAAGTGTAAAACCGGGTTTGTGGATAATCGATAAATATAAACAGGAAAAGGATGGTATAGTGGTAAGTAACGGTCAAACTCAATATGAATATATTGCTGCTCAGCAGAAGGGTGGAGTTACGGTTGAAGGAGGATTTGGTTATTATGATCCCGATGGCTTCATGGCACTGGTGGTTTTTAATAAGCCCTTCTATATTCTTAATGGTGAAGTGATGGCAGATAATTTTTTAGGTATTATTGCAGGTATAAATTTTTCCCTGGAATAGTTTTCTCTTTTACTTCTTTTTTGACATCACCCCTCCTTTGTGCTATCCTGTATGGAGGCTGAATATGGAGTCAAAGATACCTGAAGGGTACGAAGAAGAAGTTCTTCTGGGTGCCTCGGAGCTCTCAGATTTAATCAAAGAAATCGCAGGTGAAATTTTTTCCAGACACAGTAATGATAAAAGAATGATTCTTCTGGGTATAAGAACCAGAGGAATCTATATTGCTGAAAGAATAAAGAATAGTCTGGAAGCAAAAGAAGCTGAAATTTCAATTGGTACCATTGATGTAACCTTCTACAGGGATGATCTTGCACACAGACATCACTGGCCACAGGTTCAGGGAAGCAAGATCCCTATGAATGACCTTACAGGGGAGCAGGTTATTATTGTTGATGATGTAATTTTTACAGGTAGAACCACAAGAGCAGCTCTGGACATTGTTTTTGATTATGGCAGGCCTGCTGGAGTTGAATTAGCAGTTTTAGTTGACAGAGGCCACAGGGAATTACCTATCCAGCCTGATTATGCTGGTTTTAGAGTGGAGACGGAGAGGGAAGACGCAGTTCTTGTGGAATTGAAGGAAGTGGATGGTGTAGATAGGGTAATTATCTGGAGGAAAAAATAATGGGAGTACCAGGAAAAGATCTTGTTTCTTTGGGTCCCCTTTCACGGGAAGATGTTGAGGAGATTCTTGATCTTGCAACAGAGATGAAAAAAATTATGCAGCGGCCAGTAAAAAAAGTTCCTGTACTCAGGGGTAAGGTAATAGCAAATCTTTTTTTTGAGCCCAGTACGAGAACCCGAACCAGTTTTGACCTGGCTGCAAAATATCTTGGAGCAGATACCATAAATTTCTCCGCTTCTGGAAGCAGTATTTCCAAGGGAGAAACTCTCCTTGACACAGTTAAAAATATTCTTGCAATGGGCCCAGATGCGATAGTTATGCGGCACAAAAGCAGCGGAGCCCCATTTTTTATTGCTGAAAGGGTACCTGTTCCCGTTGTAAATGCCGGTGACGGAATAAATGAGCACCCCTCCCAGGGCTTGCTTAATCTTTTTACCATAAGGGAGTACAAAGGAACTCTTGATGGTCTGAAAATAACCATCATGGGGGATATTTCCCACAGCAGAGTGGCGAGGTCGGATATCCTTGGATTATCAAAGTTTGATACAGAGATCACCCTTTTTGGCCCTCGTACAGTGATGTTTCATGATGTTTCTCCATATAAAGTTAAAATTGCTAAAACCTTAGAGGAAGCGGTAAAAGATGCAGATGCGTTGATGATGTTGCGGATCCAGAGGGAGAGGCAGGCTGCTTTGTTGATACCATCTATAAGAGAATATGCGCGCTTTTATGGATTGAGCCACAGGAAACTTGATATGCTTAAGTCTGATGCCATCATAATGCACCCTGGCCCGGTTAACTGGGAGGTGGAATTAACTCAGGAACTTGTCTATGGTGATAGATCAGTTATTTTTAATCAGGTAACCAATGGTGTAGCAGTAAGAATGGCAATACTTTATACACTAATTGGAGAAGGGAAATATGAAGAAATTAGCAGTAGTTAACGGGAAAATCATTGATGTAGAAAAGGGATCTATTCTTCAAAAAAATCTATTCATAGAAGATGGGAAAATAGTTGAGGTTTCAGAGAAAGAGCCAGACAATTCATGGGAGATTTTGGATGCTTCAGATTGCTATGTAGCTCCAGGTATTTTTGATATGCATGTTCATCTCAGGGACCCAGGGTATGAATACAAGGAAGACATAAATACAGGGCTCCGGGCAGCAGTGGAAGGTGGGGTTACCAGAGTTGCAGCCATGCCCAATACAAACCCGGTTAATGATAATATCTCTGTTACAGAATATATGATAGAAAAAGCAGAAGCCCTATTCCTTGCTGAGCTATACCCTATTGCAGCTATAACCATGGGACAGAAGGGGGAAACTCTCACCGAGATGGGACTTCTTGCTGAAGCAGGAGCTGTTGGTTTTTCTGATGATGGTTTACCTGTTGAAAATGCCGAAGTGATGAGAAGGGCTCTTGAGTATGCCTCCCTTTTTGATAAACCCATTATCGCCCATGAAGAGGATAAAAATCTCTCAGGGGATGGAGTAATAAATGAGGGAAGAATTTCCACTTTGATGGGGTTACCTGGAATTCCCTCCACTGCAGAAGAAGCTATGATAGCCAGGGATGTTCTTTTAGCAGGTTACACGGGGGGAAAACTTCATATCTGTCATGTAAGTACGAAGGGAAGTGTTGAAATTATAAGATGGGCGAAAAAGAGAGGAATTCCGGTTACTGCTGAAGCTGCCATACACCATCTTACTCTTACAGAAGAGGACCTTTACAAAGCGGGTTATAATACAAATTTTAAGATGAATCCTCCTCTTAGAACAGAAGAAGATATAGACGCCCTATATAAAGGCCTTGCAGATGGTACCATTGATGCAATTGTTACTGATCACGCACCCCATTCCAAAAGTGACAAGGAAGTGGAGTTTGATAAGGCTCCCTTTGGGATAATTGGGCTTCAGACTTTACTTCCGCTATCCCTCAGGTTATGGAAGGAGAATATTCTTACTCTACCAGAATTGTTTAAAAAACTGGCATACAATCCGGCGAGGATTCTAAATATTCCAGGGGGGAGCATTAAAGTTGGCGAACCTGCATATATTACAGTTTTCAACATGGAAAAATACACCTTCACAGAGGGTATGATCCTCTCCAAAAGCAAGAATTCACCATTTATAGGGTGGAAACTTGAAGGGAAGAAGAAATTCATAATAGTTAAAGATAAAGTGCTATGAAGAAAATTAGCAAAACAGAAATTTTGAAGCTGATTTCCGAGAACATAGAGGAAATAAAAAAGTTTGGAGTAAAAAAATAGGAATCTTTAGCTCAGCTGTTAGAGATGAAATAAAAGAAGATAGTGACATTGACCTTGTTGTTGAATTTGAGGAGGGAAGAGGGGGATTCAGGGATTTTGGTGGACTTGCAGAATTTCTTGAAGGATTATTTGTAAGAGAGGTTGATCTTGTAACACCGGATGGAATTGAATCAATCAGGATAAAATCTGTGAAGGAGAGGATTCGTAAAGAGTTAATATATGTCTGAACGAGGAGATAAAGTTTATCTCATTATTGATAGAAAAATCTTATGGCAAATGGCAATCAACGACATACCTGCACTATTTTCGAAACTCAGTAAAATTATAGAAAAAGAAGGCTGGGAAAGCGAGATTGAAGATGAGTAAGAAGAAAAAGGCCTTTCTGGTTCTTGCTGACGGGACTTACTTTGAGGGTTATTCCTTTGGGTATGATGGAGACACAGAGGGAGAGGTGGTTTTTAATACCAGCATCACAGGTTATCAGGAGATATTAACTGATCCCTCGTACAAGGGGCAAATTGTTACCATGACATACTCCCAGATAGGAAATTATGGGATCAACAGCGAGGATATGGAGTCTGATAAGCCACAGGTAGCGGGTTTTATTGTAAAAGAATACTTTGAAAATTACAGTAATTTTCGTGCAGAAAAATCCCTGGGACAGTGGCTCAAAGAGAATAAAATTGTAGCCATACATGGAATTGATACAAGGAAATTAACCAGACATATAAGAAATGAAGGAGCGATGCCCGGTTTAATTTCCATCACTGATTTTGACATTGAACGACTCAAAAAGAAAGCAAAGGAAATACCTCCCATGAGCGGTCAGGATCTTGTAAAAGAAGTGACAACAGATAAACCTTACTGGTGGGATCAGGGGGTATGGGAATTGGGGAAAGGGTATAAAAAAACAGCCGTTAATGAAGACAGATTTTTCGTGGTTCTCTATGATTACGGAATAAAAAGGAATATACTCAGACTTCTTAAAAGTGCAGGGGTAAAGGTGCTGGTTGTTCCCTCTACAACACCCTATGAAGAAGTGATGGATATGAAACCTGATGGAATTTTCCTATCCAACGGGCCAGGGGATCCTGCAGCACTGGATTACATTGTTGAGAATATAGCTAAATTTGTTGGAAATATTCCCATCTTTGGGATCTGTCTGGGACATCAGTTGCTCTCCAGAGCGCTGGGGGCAAAAACCTTCAAACTGAAATTTGGACACAGGGGAGCAAATCAACCTGTAATGGACCTTGAATCAGGCAGGGTAGAGATAACTGCTCAAAATCATGGTTTTGCCGTAGATACTGAGACGCTACCTGATACTGTGAGAAAAAGCCATATAAATTTAAATGATAAAACTCTTGAGGGCATAAGGGACGATAAGAAGTTCCTCCTCTCTGTGCAGTACCATCCTGAAGCATCTCCAGGTCCCCACGATTCAGCCTATCTATTTTCAGAGTTTATGAAATTAATGGAAAGATTTAGAGAGGGATGAGGGAGGAGAGGAGTCCAGATTATTTAAAATTGCCGCAGGAGGAGTTTGAAAGAAGAATAGAGATTCTATACCAGAGGATGTATAAATGTGATATATGTCCAAGAAATTGCGGAGTAGACAGATATGAAACCAATAAAGGTATTTGTAGAATGACAACTACACTTAAGATAGCAAGCATAAATCTCCACTTTGGTGAAGAACCACCAATATCGGGGAGTAGAGGATCGGGGACGATTTTTTTTTCTGGATGTCCATTAAGGTGTAAATTCTGCCAGAATTATCCTATAAGTCAACTTTTAAATGGAAATTATATAACGGAAGAAGAGTTAGCGGAGGCAATGGTTGATCTTCAGAGGAGGGGTGCTCACAATATAAATCTTGTTACTCCCACCCATTTTGTCCCTCAGATAGTTAAGGCAACATTCATTGCAAAAGAAAAAGGATTAAAAATCCCCCTTGCCTACAATACAGCAGGATATGAATCGGTGGAAACTCTGAAACTATTAGATGGAATAGTTGATATCTATATGCCAGATATAAAATACTCTGACAATTACTGGGCAAGGAAACTCTCAGCAGTGCCCAATTACTGGGATGTGGTAAGACCTGCTCTTAAGGAGATGTACCGGCAGGTGGGACCCTTAAGAATGGATGAAGAAGGGGTTGCATACAGGGGGGTTCTGGTCAGGCACCTTGTGCTTCCAAACAATGCTTCTGGCACCGATAAAGTTTTCAAATTTATCGCTGAAGAAGTAGGGAAGGATGTTTACATAAGTCTTATGAGTCAGTACTTCCCTACATACAAAGCCTTTGACGATCCAGTTGTAAACAGGAGAATCACGAGGGAAGAATATGAAGAAGCAGTAAGACTGCTACACAAATATGGGCTGGAGAATGGGTACATTCAGGAGATGTACTTTTATGGGATGTAAGGAACTTTGTATTGTGACATGTTTGGTAAGGAGGTGATATAAAAACATGGGGAATGTTGATGTTGAGACCCATGCAGCTTTGATAGATGGCAAACTTAGAGGGATCAAAAAGGATTGGGGAATATTTTTTACTCCACAATGGGTTGTGGATTTTATGGTGAATATGATAGATGAGGATATGGTAAATTTAAATGAGTTAAAGATTCTTGAACCGGCATGTGGGATTTGCCAGTTCTTGCATGGAATTAAGAACAAGAAAAATGAATTTTTCAAAAAGGCTACAGTAAGGAAAGGTGTCGAAATAAATAAAGAGATTATTGACTATGCCAAAGAAAAAAAGTTAAATGATGATATAAAAATTGTTTATCATGATTATCTTCTCTGGGAAACAGAAGAACGCTTCAATATTATAATTGGTAACCCGCCATATGGCATTCCCAGTATGTCAGAACATTATACTATTAGAATTGACAATAACACAAAGAATAAATACAAAAGGCTTTATGAAACATGGTATGGAAAGTATAATGTATATGGAGCATTCATAGAGAAATCGATAAAGCTGCTGGAAGAGAAGGGGCAATTAATTTTTATTGTGCCAGCAACTTTTATGATTCTTGATGAATTTAAAAAGCTCCGCAAGTTCTTATCAAGGAATGGAAAAACTGAGATCATTTACATGGGGCCGTCAATCTTTAAGCCTGAAGCAGATGTTACAACGGTAGTAATAAAGTTTACTAAATCTCGCTCAGAAAATAATTTATTATTTCTTTATGACTATTACAAAGGGAATCAAAGACTTTTACAGAAAAATGGTAACTGGGATGGTAATCTTATAGTATTTTCTACCAGGTTTAGCAAGAAGGTAGATGAGATTTGCAGTTTTCGTCTCGGTGATATTTACACTATAAGAATTTCCCCCAGGACACCTGAAATTAAACATAGTCATGATGTTGTGAGATCTAAAACTAAAAGAGAAGACCAAGGGTTTCTTCCTATCCTGAATGGAAGAAATTTAAAAATCGGAAAGGTTATATATTCATCTATTACTGGCTACTGGATTGATTCATCTAAGAAAACGCAATTGAGAAATTTTTTTGATAAACCTCATATTGTTATGGGCCTGGGTTTTAGAGGGGATGGTCAAGTTGGTGCAGCTTATGATTATAAGGCATACCCCTGGATGGGAGATGTATATCATTTGTTGAGGAAACGCACTTTGATTAACAGCCGATTTGATCTTCCTGAGGAAGAGGTTGTTAAATTTCTTAACTCAGATGTGGTACGGAAATATGTAAAAGATGTTTTCAGAGACATAACATATCATTTTAATATTACCCAGCTTAAACTTCTCCCTTTGCCCACGAGAGAGGAATTAAGACAAATAAAACAGGCACTAAGGTGATGAGGAACTGGCGAGAAGATTTAAAGAAGTTTGAAGAATTTCTCATAAAAATTCCAATAGATGAATACTATAGTCTCAGAAAAATAAAAACCGTGGAGCAAGACCTCCCAAAAGCTTTGCTTCCCCTTGAATTGTACTACAAATATTATTGGGATACTACAGATTTCAAAGGTTATAAAGAAATTTTTAGGATATACTGGCAAGAAAAGTTGAATCCGTATATTTATGATTTTATAAGACAATATTTTTACGGTTGTTCTTTACAATTTGTAGAAGAAGGATTCAAAGCAAGATTATATCGAATATGGATGTCAATACTCACACAGTTTCACTTTCAATACTTATGGAATGCAGTATTTGATGAAAAGTTAATATCCAATGCGAAATTAGATATGATAGGTAT
>JALTID010000180.1 GCA_027004335.1 bacterium | reverse complement strand
ATATAAATATGAGTTACAAAAAAAAGCAAAAGAGGCTAAGAAAAAGCAGACAATTATAAAAGTTAAAGAGATAAAACTCAGGCCTTCAACGGAGAGAAATGATCTACTGATAAAGGTAAAACACATGCTGAGGTTTTTTGAAGATGGCAATAAGGTTAAGGTTACTGTGAGGTTTAGAGGAAGGGAGCTTGCACATCCTGAGAGGGGGACCGGGGTTATAAATGAAATTCATGAAAATGTTAAGGAAGTAGCAATGATGGAGAATGTTCCAAAACTTGAAGGAAGACAGATGATCGTAGTGTTTGCTCCCCGTCCGGAGTATCTTAAGAAGTTGAAGTTAGAGAAAGAAAATAAGGATAAAGAAGTCAGAGAACCAGATGAAAAGGAAGAATAACGGGAGGTATCCAAGAAATGCCAAAGATAAAGAGTAACAGTGGAGCCAGAAAGAGGTTTAAGAAAACTGCAGGTGGGAAGATAAGAAGAAGGCATGCCTATAAGAGTCATCTTTTAGCTCACAAGGCAAGAAAAAGAAAGAGAAATCTAAGGAAGGCGGGACTAATAGATCCTTCGGATAGAAAGAATGTGGAAAGATTAATTCCATATAAATAAAAATTTTTATTAGAAGAGGTGAGAAAATGCCAAGGGTAAAAAGAGGAGTAACGAGGCATAGAAGACATAAAAAATATCTGAAGATGGCAAAAGGTTATCGGGGGTCTAGAAAGAATCATTACAGAATAGCAAGAGAAACTGTAGAAAAAGGACTTATCTATGCTTACAGGGATAGGAAGGTTAAAAAGAGGTTTTTCCGGGGGCTTTGGATTCAGAGGATCAATGCCGCTGTAAGGGGGTATGGACTTTCCTACAGTAGATTTATAAATGGCTTGAAAAAAGCGGGGATTACTCTGGATAGAAAAGTCCTTGCAGATATGGCTGTGTTTGATAAAAAGGGGTTCAAACAGCTTGTAGAACAGGTAAAAACTCAGTCACAATGAAAGAAGAAGTTTCTGAAATAAAAACGGAATTGGAAAAAAAGCTAGAGCAAGTTGCGGGCCCTGATTCTTTAAATTCTCTCAAAGTTGAATATCTCGGGAAGAAGGGAAGGATAACATCTCTACTAAAAGCCCTCAGGGAACTGCCTCCTTCTGAGAGGCCTGAAGCTGGAAAGCTCGTAAATGAGCTCAAAGTCTGGGCTCAGAGGAGATTTGAAGAATATTTTGAAATTCTCAGGAAAAATCTCCAGAAGGAAAGATTTCGCAGGGAACGAGTTGATATTACTCTTCCGGGGAGAGCACCAGATTTAGGAGCCTTTCACCCGGTTGCTACTGTAATGAATGAGATTATTTCTGTTTTTACGAGAATGGGGTTTGAAGTAGCAGAAGGTCCTGATATTGAGGATGATTACCACAATTTTCAGGCGCTGAATATACCTCCAGAGCATCCTGCAAGGGATATGCAGGATACTTTTTATCTTGATAGGGAGAATTATCTTCTGAGGACCCACACTTCTCCTGTTCAAATAAGGGTGATGGAGAAGCAGAAGCCCCCTATTCATATAATAGCTCCGGGTAAAGTTTATAGGAGGGATGCTGATCTCACTCATACCCCGATGTTCCATCAGGTGGAGGGACTTCTCGTGGATACAGATGTCACATTTGCTGACCTAAAAGGTACCCTTACACTTTTTGCCAGGGAGATTTTTGGACCTGATACAAAGGTTAGATTTAGACCCAGTTTTTTCCCTTTCACTGAGCCCAGTGTGGAGATGGATATTCAATGTGTTATTTGTGGAGGCAAAGGATGCAGAGTATGCCAGTTTTCTGGCTGGCTTGAGATCTTAGGTGCGGGTATGGTGGACCCAGAAGTTTTCAAATATGTGGGTATTGATCCTGAGAAATTCCAGGGATTTGCCTTTGGTATGGGAGTTGAGAGAATCGCTATGCTAAAATATCGGATTGATGATATAAGACTCCTGTTTGAGAATAACCTTAGATTCCTATCTCAATTTAAATAGAGGTAGAGATGCTTATTAGTTTTAACTGGTTGGGGAAAATTTTACCTATGGAATTGTCCGCCGAGAGAGTTGCTGAAAAATTGACCATGGCAGGTATAGAAGCCAGTGTGGTTGAGAAGAATTGGGGAAGGGGTTGGGAAGATATTGTTGTCGCTGATGTGCTTGAGGTTAAAGATTTTCCAGGAAAAAAGGGGAAACTTGTAACAGGTAGGGTCAACACTGGTAGAGATGAACTCTCTATTGTTTCTGCTGATGTTACTCTGAAAGCGGGAGAAAAAGTTCTGGCTGTACCTGCGGGAAGCATGTTTGAAGGTAAAAAAATTGAAAAGCGGAAATTTGGGAAGTTTTTCTCGGAGACTATGCTCATTGCAGGGGAGGATCTTGGCTGGGAGGAGAAGAGTTCAATTCTGCTGAGATTCTCTGATGATCTTCCTGCTGGTACCCATTTTACATCTGTCATAGATGTACCTGATTCCATAATTGAACTGGAAATTACCCCCAACAGAGGAGATTGTCTCAGTCATTTGGGTGTTGCCAGAGAGTTGAAGGCGATTCTTGGTATGAATAGTGATGTCAGGCTTCCTGAAGTTGACCTTGAGGAAATTATCCCTCCTACCGAGAATGTAATAAAGGTCTTCATTGAAGATACTCAAAAAGGTCCTTACTACACTGGGCGTTTTATCTCAGATGTTAAAATTGGACCTTCTCCACTTTTTATTCAGTCATATCTTGCAAGGGTAGGGATAAGATCAATCAGCAATGTTGTTGATATTACCAACTATGTTCTCATGGAGCTTGGCCAGCCTCTACATTCTTTTGATGCTGATCTTGTGAAAAATAGAACCATAAAAGTCAGGTCAGCTACTGATGGTGAGAAAATTCTGCTTTTGGATGGTACAGAGAGAACTCTAACCCCCGATGATCTGGTTATTGCTGATGAAAAAGATCCTGTTGCCCTTGCGGGGATCATGGGTGGAGAGGATAGTGGTGTTAATGAAAAGACAGAAAATGTTATTTTAGAGAGTGCCTACTTTGTCCCAAAATTTATAAGGCACACTGCAAGAAGACTGGGCATCCAGACAGATGCCTCTTACAGATTTGAAAGGGGGATTGATCCTTCAATAATTGATTTTGCCTCTGATCAAGCTTCTTCTCTGATCCAGAAGTATGCGTCGGGGAAGGTTCACTCAGGGCTTTTCAGAGCCGGGAGGGCCCCTAATATTAGAAAGAGTGTGTTTTTAAGGTATGAGAATCTTAATTCATTTCTTGGGGTTGATATCCCTCGAGAAAAGGCGTCCAGGATTATAGTTGATCTTGGTTGTGAAAAAGTTGAAGAGAAATCAGAAGGAGATCTTTTTGTTACTCCTCCGTGGAGATACGATCTTGAAAGAGAAGTGGATCTAATTGAGGAAGTTGCGAGGATCTACGGATACAACGAGATTCCAACCACTTTTCCCACTATAAGAGTCAAAGAGTTGTCTCTACCTCCTCTTATGCTCCAGGTTCTTGAAACAAGGAATGTTTTGTCCCAATGGGGTTTTCATGAGGTTATAAATTACAGCTTTATGTCTCCGGAAGATGCAGAATTTTTAGGAATAGGTGAAGGTGATAGGAGACTCAGTTTTGTAAGAATTGTTAATCCCCTTACTGTGGAGCAGAGTGTAATGAGAACCACTCTTCTTCCTGGTCTACTTGAGAATATCAGGACAAATTTCAGTATGCAATTTAAGGATCTGAGATTATTTGAAGCTGGAAAAGTTTACTTTAACTGCAACGATGGATATAAAGAGGAGTATAATCTTGCTCTGATTATGACTGGGAGAAGATTCCTGCCCAATTGGGGTTGGAAAGAGGAAGAGGTGGATTTTTATGATTTAAAAGGTGCCATGGAGGCACTTTTGGAGAGGCTTCACTTCAAGAATATTAAATGGAAGAATCTTGAGGAGCCATATTTCCATCCCTATCAACAGGCATCAATTTATTATAGAGGTAAAAGGGCAGGAGAGGTTGGTCAGATTCATCCCGGGTTGCTGGAGAAAAAGAAAATAAAACAGAGAGTTTTCTACGGGGAGGTTTACCTTGAAAAGCTCTATTCTTTCAAAAAAGAGGAAGTTAAGTTTGAAGAGGTTTCCAGATTCCCCGCTGCAGAGAGGGATATTGCTGTACTTTTAGATGAGGATACCCCGGTGGAAAAATTGCTAACTATTGCAAGAAAGGAAGCTGGTCCACTATCTCTTGAGATCAGGATTTTTGACCTGTACAGAGGAGAGAGAATCCCGCAAGGGAAAAAGAGTGTTGGAATAAGGTTCTATTTACAGAGTGCTGATCATACATTGACGGAAGAGGAAATTTCAGAAATAATAGATAGAGTGGTTATCCGATTGAAAGAAATTAACGGGAAGCTTAGAAGTTGAGTAAAAATATGCTAAATTATATTAAGAAAGGAGGGAAAGATGACTGTAACAAAGGCGAAGATCGCGGAGAACATTAACAAAAAGGTTGGACTGACGCTGAAAGAATCTCTTCAGCTTTCGGACGAGATCATTGAAATTATGCGTTCCGCTCTTGAGAAAGGTGAAAATGTAAAGGTAAGTGGTTTTGGAAGCTTTGTGTTGCGAGATAAGGGAAGAAGAATCGGAAGAAACCCCAAGACAAAGGTGGAGATTGAGATTCCTCCGCGTAGAGTAGTTGTTTTTCATCCGAGCCAGGTCTGGAGAAGAGAAATAAATAAGAAATAATGGATGAAAAATATCTTTACAAAATTGGGGAAGTGAGCAGAATTGTGGGGGTTGAACCCCATGTGATAAGGTACTGGGAAAAGGAATTTTCTTTTTTAAAACCTTCTTTACGAGGAAAAGGAGGGCAGAGACTCTACACTCAGGAGGATGTTGAAAAAATTTCTAAGATTAAGAGAATGTTATATGAAGAAGGTTTGAAAATAGAAGGGGTTAGAAAGTTTTTTCAGCAGAACGGAGGAGTGGAAAAAAAAGTTATTCAGATAAAAAAAGAGCTGAGAGAGATAAGAAAAATTCTTGAGGAGATCTGAGTCGGGGCGTAGCGCAGCCTGGTAGCGCACACGCTTGGGGTGCGTGTGGTCGGCCGTTCAAATCGGCTCGCCCCGACCATTTTTTATATTATTGAGGTGAGCTTGGTAATCCTTCTTTCAAATGATGATGGAATTTTTGCCAGAGGGCTCAGGATTCTTTATGAAGAAATCAAGCCCATGGGGAAGATTTATATTGTTGCACCAGACAGGGAGAGATCTGCGGTAAGTCATGCTCTTTCTCTTTATCGTCCTCTCAGGGTTAAGGAGGTGAAGAAAAATTTTTTTGCCGTTGATGGCACTCCTACTGACTGTGTAAACTTATCTATAAATGGTCTCTTACCCGAAAAACCTGACATTGTAATCTCAGGGATAAATTTTGGTCCCAATCTTGGAGATGATATCACCTACTCGGGTACAGTATCTGCTGCTATGGAGGGTTGTCTGTTAGGAGTACCTTCTATAGCTTTTTCTCTTGCTACTCTTGACCTCCCTGCCTATTTCAGACCTGCTGCCAGAGTCGCTAAGAGGATAATGGAATTTTTTATTTATACTGGAATCCCCCGTGGAACATTTCTCAATATAAATTTTCCGAACAAGAGAAGGTGTAGTTACTATAAAGGGATTAAATTTACCCGTCAGGGAAAGAGGAAATATGGAGAGGCTATCGTGGAAAAGGTTGATCCAAGGGGGAGGAAATACTACTGGATTGGTGGTAAAGATTTAGGTTATGAGAATATCCCCGATTCAGACATTGTTACCATTGAAAAAGGGTATATTTCTATTACCCCGATTCACCTTGATCTAACAAATTATTCACTTCTTGAAGAGTACAGAAAATGGGAAAGTCGTTTGAACAGAGAATTGCTCCTGGATTCGGATGGATAAGGAAACTTTATGACTGGGTACTTAGCTGGGCTGATACACCATATGGTCCAGGTGCGTTGATACTTCTTGCTTTTGCAGAGGCTTCTTTCTTTCCATTACCTCCCGATGTCCTTTTGATGGCCCTTGCTCTTGGAGAGCCAAGAAAATCCTTTCGGTTTGCCCTACTTTCAACTGTTGGATCTGTTACAGGAGGGCTTCTGGGATATTATATTGGTTATAAGCTGATGGAAACCATTGGTGTTAAGATCCTGACTTTTTATGGAGCCATGGATAAGTTTCTCTACTTAAAAAGCTTGTATGATCAATATAATGTCTGGTTTCTCACCGTGGCTGGTTTTACTCCTGTTCCATATAAAGTTTTTACCATTGCGTCAGGTGCTTTTCATATGCCTCTCTTAGCCTTTGTAATTGTAAGTACATTGAGCAGAGGGGCGAGGTTTTATCTCGTATCTGCTTTTTTCTATTTCTGGGGGGAAAAAGCAAGAGATTTTATTGATAGATATTTTAATCTTCTTACAATAATTTTTACCGTTCTTTTGGTTGGTGGATTTCTGCTGGTAAAATATTTGGTGAAATGAGAAAGAAAAATTTTTTGTTGTTAGGAATTGTTCTTTTGTTTAGTAGTTGTTTCACTCCTCGTGGTATTTATCATATTGTTAAACCTGGTCAAACTCTTTATTCTATTGCTAAGGCATATAATGTTGAGCTGTATAAGGTGATGGAGATCAATAATATTAAAGATCCAACAAAGATAAAACCCGGGGATAAAATTTTTATTCCTGGTGCAATAAATCAGAGATATGTACCTTCAACAACTCTACCATGGGAAGAGAGATATTCTTGCAGAAATGTAAAAGAGAAAAATCTCAAGGGAAAGGAACGCCCAATTTATAGGGTGGAAAAGAAAAAAAATTATTTTAAAAAAAGTAGGAGCTCTCAAATAGAAGAAAGGGTTCCTTCTCCCGGTAAGAAACAAGAAACAGAGAAAAAGGCTCATGCTTCAGTGCTTCAACTCCCTAAATTTTTCTGGCCTCTAAAAGGTAAGGTTGTTTCAAAATTTGGATGGAGAGGTGCTAGGCATCATGATGGAATAGATATCGCAGCTCCAGAGGGAACCCCGGTGAAAGCATCTGCGTCTGGGATTGTAATTTACAGCAGTAATGGTTTAAGAGGATATGGGAATATGATAGTGATAAAACATGGTCCAAGAATTTTCACTGTTTATGCTCATAATAAAGTAAATCTTGTTAAAAAAGGCCAGAGAGTAAAGAAGGGAGAGATAATTGCTCGTGTAGGGAAAACAGGCAATGCCACAGGTCCTCATCTTCATTTTGAAATAAGGATTGGAACACGGCCAGTTGATCCTCTTAAATATCTACCCTGATTTTTCTTTATTCAGGCAATCTTTACAGATGCCGTAGAAATATATATGTGCTTCATCTATTTGATGGCCATCTATTTCTTTCATGTTGTTTAGTTCGGAGCATGCTGGTATTTCGACATCATATATCTTACCACATATCTTGCACTTGAAATGATAGTGGGGGTAGGTGTTTGAATCATAGTAGACTTTTCCCTCGTCAATCATAAGTTGTTTTACTATTCCTTTTTCTGCAAATAATTTCATAGTGTTATAGATTGTGGCAATAGAGATGTTGGGATACTCACTTTTTAAGGCTTCGTAGATACTTTCAGCAGTATGATGTGTTTTGTTGTTTAGTACATATCGCAGTATTGTCATTCTGGGCATGGAAATAATATTTCCCGATTCTTTTAATTTTTTCACTGCCTCTTCAAAAGTCATTTTCTCCCTCCTTAACATGAGTTTAATTTATTATAGCATTTTGAAAAAAACTTGACAAGTATATTCTTTTTTGTTTGGATAAATTTAGATTCAAAATAATTTTAATCAAATAGGAAAGGGATATTTCCCTTTTTTCTTTTGAATCTATTTTAAAATTCTTGTAATATTATTCAAAAAGTGGAGTGGATATGAATTTCTGGGGATTTCTTTTCTGCCTTTATATTTTCTTCCTGCTTTTAACATTTCTTGTGAATCAGTATGAGAGAATGAACGCAAAGGGCAGAGAATCTTTTGACCCCTTCATCTTTGTTTCTCTCATCTGGGAAGGTATTGTTGCAATCGTAGTTGTTATTTTTAATTTCATAGGGTTGTTTTTTAATTACGATTTTTTGTTTAAAAAAAAAAAAAAAAAGT
>JALTID010000179.1 GCA_027004335.1 bacterium | reverse complement strand
CAGTACACCTTTGAGGAAACTTCCTCTTTCTCGACCTCCTTTTTACCAGAAGAGGAATTTTTCCAGACATAGTAAGCCGCAAAGGGGTAAAAAATAAAAATGAACCAGCTCAGGATATCTATTTTCAGGAAGGTGATATTTCCAGAAATATTTTTTTCAAACACCAGCAAAAAGAGAAGCGAAGCTGTAATAAAAATGTAGAAAAGACCCGCAAGAAGGTTACTAACAGAATTTTCCAGTTTCCCCTCAACATGAACAGCAGCAGTGGTAGCAGAGAAAGAAATAATTACGAAAATTAAAACATTAAAAAGATTACTTCCAAAAACATTGCCGATGGCCTGGTTATCAACATGGAGAAAGGCCGCAGAATATATGGTGGTTATAAATTCAGGCAGAGAGGTTATTGATGCAAGTAAAATAAAACCAAGCCACCCTTTTGATAATCCCCTTTTTTCTGCAATATAATCAACTTTTGAAGTGAGAGAAATTCCTCCCCAGACAACTAAGAGGGCAGAAATAAGGAAAATTCCCCAGACTTCTATCATTCTTCTTCACTTTTTTCCTGCTCTTCCTCAGAATCTTCTTCAACACTGATACTTTTTTTCAGGACATCCCCCAAAACTATTTTTGTCTCTTCTCCCCCGGAGAATTTTTTCAGTTCCTCCTCCTCTTCTTTTTCCGTAAGTTTTTTAACACTTAGTCCTATTTTTCTCTCATCCTTGCTGAGAGAAACAATCATTGCCCTGATTTCATCCTCAGGTTTAAATTTATCCTCTAATTTCTCCCCTGCATCCAGATCCGCCTCTCCTCTTCTTAAGAGAGCCTCGACACCCGGCATGAGCTCAACAAAAACACCAAAATTAGTAACTCTTGTTACTCTACCCCCCACCACATCGCCTCTGTTGTGCTCATCAATGAAATTAGCCACTGGATCTTCACTAAGTTGCTTGATCCCCAGGGAAAGCTTTCTGTTTTCTTTATCTATGGAAAGAATCTTAACCTCTACCTCCTGGCCTCTCCTGTATCTGTCTTTAAGATTGGCTACCCTTTCAGTCCACGAAACATCTCCTATTCTGACAAGCCCCTCAACCCCTTCCAGGACTTCTACAAACATGCCGTTTCCATTTTCTAAAAAACCTGTGATCTTCCCATGAACTTTGTCTCCAACACTGTAGACTTCTGTAAGAGTATCCCATGGATTGGGTTTTGCCTGTCTTATACTCAGGAAGAGTTCTCTTCTACTCTTTCTGTAATCCAGCACCTTCACCTTAACACTCTGACCAATCTGAACAACCTGACTGGGGTTTCTTACATCCCTGGACCAGCTAACCTCCTCCTTGGGGACAAAACCTTCTATTCCATAAGCCAATTCTACCCTTACACCATTATCTGTGACACTTATCACCTTACCTTCAAAATCCTCGGCAACAGGAAATTTCTCCTCAATTTTCAGCCATGGATCTTCGGTAAGATGCTTTATACTGAGCTGTGCTCTCTCCTTTTCTCTATCAAGACTTAGAATTTTAACCTTTACTTTATCACCTATTTTATATGCTCCATTTATATCGGGAATTCTCCCCCAGCTTACATCTCCCACATGGACCATCCCATCAAGCCCCCCAAGATCAACAAATATTCCAAAATCCACAACATTCTTTACAATTCCCTCAACAATATCCCCCTCTTTAAGGGTTGCCAGCAATTCCTTTTTCTTTTTTTCTCTCTCCTCTTCCAGAACAGCTCTCCTTGATACCACGATGTTGCTTCTTACCTTATTATGTTTGAGAATTTTAAAATCAAATTCTTTGCCTACAAGAGATCTTAGATCCCTGATTGGTTTTACATCAGCCTGTGAGGCGGGAAGAAAGGCTTTGATACCACCTAAATCTACAGTAAATCCACCCTTGACTGTGGAAACAATGAGGCCCTTCATTGTTCCGCCGTTTTCAGAGGTTTTTTCAATTTCGTCCCATCTCTTCATCTTTTCAGCTTTATCCCATGAAAGTCTTACAAGGCCATCACGGGTTTCTAACTGTTCAAGATAAACATCAATTTCATCACCCTCTTCAACTCTCATAGTTCCATCAGGAAGACGGAATTCGGAAGCAGGAACAATACCCTCCGACTTATATCCTATATCTACAAAAATAGTATCTTTCTCAACACGAATAACACGACCTGTTACAACATTTCCCTCTGAAAATTGCGTGACAATCTGTTCAAGCATTTTAGCAAAATCAAAATCTTCTTCTTCAACCGCTTTTACTTCATCCATATGCTCCTCATCCTTTTTCTTCTCCATGGCCTATCTCCTTTCACGAAAGAGTTTCTATCCAGTTGATGACATCCTTAATTACTTCGTCGGGAGTGGATGCACCTGCAGTGATACCGACTTTTTTCTTCCCCAGAAACCACTCCGGATTTAATTCGTCAGCAGATTCTATATGGTATGAATCAACAATCTCTCTGCAAATCTGATAGAGCTTTGTAGTATTGGAACTGTTCTTCCCGCCAATAATAATCATTAAGTCCACTCTCGATGCAAGATTTTTTGCGCTCTCCTGCCTCCTGTGAGTCTCATAACATATTGTATTAAAAACCAGCAATTCTTCAACACCAATTAAAGGAATTACCACATTTTTCAGGAGTTGATCCGAGAGAGTAGTCTGTGCTACGACACCTATCTTCTTGTAATTTCTGCGAAAATTATCATCCGGGATATCACTGTTTTTTCCTGTAAAAATTTTAAATTTTCCCTCTGGAAGGAAGCTTGCTTCTGCTTTTACTTCAGGATGTGAAGGGTCTCCCGCAATTATTACAAAATATCCATTCCTTAAAAGAAAATCAGCTTTATCATAAACTTTTCTAACTAAAGGGCAGGTACCATCAAGGATTTTCACATCTTTACTTTCAAGTATCTTCCATTCGCTGAGGGGAACCCCATGGGCTCTGACAATTACTGTGGAACCCGATCTCACATCCTCCGCTCTGCTTACAACTTTTAAGCCTTTCTTTTTCCACTCTCCAACTTTTATGGGATTGTGAATGGGCTCTCCAAGAGCATAAACTTCACCACCACCAGCAAGAGTTTCCTCAATTATCTTAGCTATTCTTATTACTCCGAAACAAAATCCAGCATAATCAGCAAGATATACCTCTCGCTTATATTTCACCTTCTCCCTCCTCTATATAACCAAGAATTTTATCCACAACTTCTTCAATAGAAAGATCAGTGGTATCTATTTCAATGGCATCATCCGCCTTTCTCAGGGGTGCTACTTCTCTTGTGGAATCCTGTTCATCTCTGTATTTAACATCTTCAATAATATCCTCCAGAGAAACATCAATTCCCTTTTTCTTCAGTTCGCTCCACCTCCTTCTTGCTCTCTCCTCCACTGATGCTGTTACAAAAAATTTGTAATCAGCATCGGGGAAGACCACCGTACCAATATCCCTACCCTCCAACACCCCTCCCTGTTCCTTACCGATCTTCCTCTGTAATCTTACAAGAGCCTCTCTAACCACCGGTAATGTAGAGATATCGGAGGCCATCTTACCAGCTTCAGGGGTGTAGAGATCATCTGTAACATCCTCTCCATCAAGGAACAACCTCTCACCTTTTTCTTCAAAGCTTATATCTGTATTAGCCAGCATCTCTTTTATACTGAAAGTATCAGAAAGCGGTATGTTATTTCTCATAGCTTTCAATCCTGCAGCACGATACATAGCACCGGTGTTGATATATGGTATCCCTAACCTTCTGGCTATGAGTTTGCTCACGGTGCTTTTACCCGCACCTGCAGGACCATCAATGGCAATGATCAATTTTCTTCTCATAGATAAAGCCCCTCCAGAAATTTTCTGAACTGCGGGAACGATATATCCACCATCTCAAAATCATCTATCTCCATTTCAAGACCCTCCACTGCTGAACCGAGGACGGCAAAAGCCATGGCTATCCGATGATCCCCGTATGAAGAGATCCTGACTTTCCCCTTTTTACTCAATATATTACCTGCTATTCTGAAGCCATCTGAAAATTCTTCAACTTTAATACCAAGTTTTCTCATATTTTCTACAATAGATCTTATCCTGTCACTCTCCTTGACCCTGAGTTCAGAAGCATCT
The DNA here is from genome assembly GCA_027004335.1 of bacterium. GTDB lineage: Bacteria > JALSQH01 > JALSQH01 > JALSQH01 > JALSQH01 > JALTID01. Next base: position 4,097 of record JALTID010000179.1, on the reverse strand, counting down.
CTTACCACCATCTCACCCTCAGCAAAAGTTCCTGCCACGGCAAGGATGGGGATCTCATCAATGGCTTTTACAACCTTTTCTCCAGAAATCTCTACATTTTTCAATTTAGAATATCTAACAGCAAGATCACCCCGTGGTTCCCATTCCTCAGAATAATTCAGAACCTCAATATTCGCCCCCATCTCTCTTAAAATCTCAATCACCCCTGTTCTTGTGGGATTCAACAGCACATCTTTGATAATTATTTCAGAATGGGGTATAAGCAATCCAAGAACAATAAAAAAAGATGCTGAAGAGAGATCTCCAGGTATGATTATATCCCTGCCCTTAAGATGAGGATATGGGGTCATCCTAATATGAGGATAGGAAAATTCAATATCAGCACCAAAGAATTTCAGCATCCTCTCAGTATGATCCCGGGCTGGGGCGATCTCCGTTACAGAAGTTCCCCCTTTTGCTCTTAAACCTGAAAGCAGAATGGCAGATTTTACCTGGGCAGAGCTTATTTTCATCTTGTAGTCAAAAGATTCAAGTTCTCTGCCTCTGATAGAAAGTGGAGCAAGATTATCATTTTCTCTGCCCCAGATCATAGCTCCTCTACTTTTCAGGGGCTTAACAACTCTGCCCATAGGACGTTTCCTCAGATATTTATCACCAGTTATTACCGAGTAGAAATTCTGTGAACTCAAGAGTCCTGTGAGTAGTCTGATAGTTGTTCCTGAATTCCCAGCATTCAATACACCAGAGGGTTCCTCAAGGCCATCCAGGCCCACACCATTTATTACCAACTCCTCCAGATATTCCTCTATCTTTACCCCGAGGGATCTCATTATATTTAGAGTGGAAAGATTATCTTTACCCCATGAAAAATTTTTAACCCTGAAGGAATTTTCACACACACTCCCTATTATTAAAACCCGGTGGGAAATTGATTTATCACCGGGAAGAGTTAATTCACCTCTTGGGATACCTTTAAAAGAAAAACTCTGCGCACTCATTTCATCCTGCTTATAGCCCTGTCTCTTGTCTCCTTTGCCTTTGCCAGTTGCTTTTCAAGATTTTCCTCATCCTCCATTATGATCTGGGCTTCAAGTTTATCTATGGCATTTCTGAAGAAAATAAGACTTTGAAGTATAGATTTTTTATTTGTTAAAAAAATATCCCTCCACATAACGGGATCACTGGAAGCTATCCTTGTGAAATCCCTGAAACCTGAAGCAACAAACCTGAAAAAGGCATCCTCCTCCTCTTCCATCATGCTTATTGCATCAACCAGAGCATAGGCAACTAGATGAGGAAGGTGGCTTACAGCACCGAAGATCTTATCGTGGGTCTCTGGATCAAGATACTCCACCTTTGCCCCCACAAATTCCCACATCCTTCGGATTTCTTCAAATCTGTTATCACACAGGACAACTCTTCTATCCACAAAGAGGTCAGATAGAGCTGCTGAAGGTCCAGACTTTTCGGTGCCAGCAATTGGATGGCCGGGAATGAATTTTATGTAACGATTCCCTATTTTTTTTGAAATTTCATCAAGAATATACTTCTTCACGCTTCCCACATCAGTAATAATTATATTTTTAAAATTGTCAGCAATATGGACAACAATATCCGGGATAGCTTTAACAGGAACTGCGACAACAGCAATATCGCTTCCTTCAAGGGCATCATCAAGGGATTGACAGATCTCATCTACAAGCTCCAGGGAAAGAGCTTCATCCATATGCGAGGGATTCTCATCAAATCCTTTAATCTTCCCCTCCCAGCCTCTGCTCTTTAAAGCAAGACCAAGAGAACCACCAATGAGACCAAGACCAATAATTGTTATATCCATTACTTACCTAAAACTTCCCTGAGGGATCTTATAAAAAATTCATTTTCCTCTTCGGTACCAATATTGACCCTTATATATTCAGGAAGCTTATATCCGTCCATGGACCTGACAATAACACCCTTTTTCAGTAGCTCCTCAAACACTTTTTTCCCTTCACCAACTTTTATGAGAAAAAAATTGGTAACAGATGGAACATATTCAAGACCCATCTTTTCAACCTCTGAATAGAACCATTTCAGGCTGTTATGAGTAAGAGTTTTCACCTTTTCCACATACTCTTCATCATCCAGCGCGGCAAGAGCCGCTTCCTGTGCCACGAGATTAACATTAAAGGGCTGTCTTACACGGTTAAGATAATCTACCACATCCCCTGAGCCAACCCCGTAACCTATCCTGAGGCCGGCAAGACCATAGGTCTTTGAAAAGGTTCGCATTACAAGGAGATTGGGATATTTTTCAAAAAATTTAAGCCCATCTGGATAATCTTTTCTATCAACAAACTCAAAATAAGCCTCATCAAGGATAACAAGAGTTGTTTCTGGAACGCTTTTTATAAGAAACTCAAACTCCTCTGTAGTTATATAGGTTCCTGTGGGATTATTGGGATTTGAGATAAAAACAAGTCTGGTTCTGTCATCCACCAGTTCCTTTAACCTTTCCACATCATAACGGAGATCCTTCATGGGGGCAGCCCTGTATTCTGCCCCGATGGCCTGGGCAATTATGGGATAAACTGCGAAGGTTATTTCAGCAGAAACCACATTATCACCGGGCTGATAGAAGGTTCTAAATACAAGCTCAATGATCTCATTGGAACCATTACCAAGAATTAAATTATCCTGCTTTACCCTTAATTTACTGGAAAGCTTTTCCTTAAGGTAAAAAGCGCTCCCATCAGGATACCTGTTGACCTTCTCCACGGCCTTTTTCATGGCTTCCAGAGCCTTCGGAGAAGGTCCAAGGGGGTTCTCATTGGATGCCAACTTTATAATTTTATCAATTCCAAGTTCTCTTTTGAGTTCTTCAATGGGTTTTCCAGGAGGATATGGAACAAGTTTCTTGATATGTTCTGGCACCGGTATCTTATTCATTTTTTGCCTCCATTCCCACGGGGTATGATCCAAGTATTTCAAGAGAAACTGTGTGTTTTTTTACCTCTTCAATGGTTCTTTCCACCCTCTCCTCCCGGTGATGACCCTCAAGATCAATGAAAAAAATATACTCCCATTCCTTTCCCCTCAAAGGGCGGGATTCTATTTTGGTCATATTAACTTTATACAAAGCAAAAGGAGAAAGGGCATTGAATAGAGAGCCCGGTTCATCTTTCAATATCATATTTATTGAAGTTTTATACTTAACACCCTCCTGATAGGGATATTCCTCTCTGCTGAGAATAAAAAATCTGGTAACATTAACAGGGTTATCCTGAATCCCCTTTTCAAGTAATTTCAAACCATAAATAGTACCTGCCCAGCCTGTACATATCGCAGCTGAGCCCGGTGTTTCTGAAGTCTTATGTGCGGCTTCGGCAGTACTTACTGTCTCAACTATCTTCACATCAGGGAGGTTCTTCTTAATCCAGCCCCTGCATTGAGCTATAGCCTGAGGATGAGAGAAAAGCACAGTAATTCTGGAAAAATCATCCTCAAGTGAGTATACACTGTGCTCAATATCCATATAAATTTCACCGATAATTTTAACCTGATATTCCATAAAAAGGTCAAGGACATAGGTTACTGTTCCCTGAAGAGAATTCTCCACAGGTACAATCCCATACTCTGCTCTGCCCTTGGAAACATCCTCAAAGATCTCACCAATATCCTCATGAGGAACAAAATTCACATGATTGCCAAAAAATCTTATCCCTGCAATGTGGGTGAATGTACCTGGAGGTCCCAGGAAAGAAACCTTTATTTTTTCCTCGGAGGTTCTACAGGCGGCAATTATTTCACGGAATATATATTCAATGCTTTTTTGAGGGAAAAGATCTTTATTCTTCTCAAGGACCTTCTTAATAACCTCTTTTTCTCTAACAGAATCGAAAACAGGAAGCCCTAGAGAATGCTTTAACTCACCTATTTTTCGCGCTAATTCAATTCTCTGATGAAGAAGCCTGAGGATCTCCTCATCTATTTCATTTATACGGAAACGCAAATTATCTAAATCTTTCCTATCCACCTAACCGGATAGCCCTCCAGAGTTTAAATTAAATATACAGTTTTCAGGAAAAAAGGCAAGAGGGGGTCACGGAACCTAATTT